>NZ_JADYXC010000030.1:0-37017 GCF_015864505.1 Pseudoalteromonas sp. SWYJ118
TGGAAGTGGTGTGAGCCATTAAGCTAACTTGTACTAATTACCCGTGAGGCTTAACCATACAACGCCAAACGCGTTTTATGCGACAGTTTAGACAGAAGTTAATATGACTAAAGTAGATATTTACTGAAAGACTTAAAAAATATTATCAGATATTTTCCAAATTCAGTTAGTTTGTAGTGATACGGATTAACGCCCAAATTTGCTTGGTGACAATAGCGTTTTGGACCCACCTGACTCCATGCCGAACTCAGTAGTGAAACGAAACAGCGCCGATGATAGTGTAGCATTTGCTATGTGAAAGTAGGACATTACCAGGCTTCAAATTCAGTCGAAGGACTTTAATCTTAATAATTAAAATAAGAAAATTGAAAAGAATTTTCTTGGTGACAATAGCGTTTTGGACCCACCTGACTCCATGCCGAACTCAGTAGTGAAACAAAACAGCGCCGATGATAGTGTAGCATTTGCTATGTGAAAGTAGGACATTGCCAGGATTTAATTAAGAGAAACCCGTTATAGCAATATAACGGGTTTTTTGCTTTTTGAAATTAGTAAAACTCTGCATACTAAGAGACGATACGATTAATAATAGTGTAGTATTTCACTGTGACTCTCTACCGCTGTGGGCACTACGACATCCTACTGCGTAGCGCACCGACTTCACATTGTAGAGCGCTCGAACTTAAGATTCGGGCTTTTTTATGTCTGCAGAAAAGTGAAAAACACGCAATTAACACACACTCACATCAACACCTATCACGTAGGTCGGGCGAGCGTAGCGACTCCCGACACTAAAATCATAAAAATCTCCGCTCGACAATGAGTTCGTAGCATTTGCACTGTGACTCTCCACCGCAGTGGGCATCATGACATTACCAGGATTTAATTAAGAGAAACCAGATACAGTAATGTGACGTTTTTTTCTATTTAAATTTAGTAAAATCTCACCGTTAAATTCGACAACAAAACTAGGTGCACCTAATAGCGCGTGTTAAAATCCAATTCTTATGAATGACGATATAGAGGTCTAGATTGCCTACAGCTGATTACCAAAAGGTGCTTGATGAAATAGCACATGAAGTACGTCCTTTATTATCACAAGGGAAAGTAGCTGATTATATACCGGCGCTTGCCGAGGTTGATCCGGAACAATTTTCTATCGCTATTTATACAACTGATGGTGAAACTGTGTGCGCAGGGGATTGTTCTCAACGCTTCACTATTCAATCAGTTTCTAAAGTTATGACACTTACTATGGCACTACAGCGTTATGGTGATGAACTTTGGCATAGAGTCGGAAAGGAACCCTCAGGTACAGCCTTTAACTCGCTTACACAGCTTGAGTTTGAAAAGGGGATTCCTCGTAACCCATTCATCAATGCAGGCGCAATTGTAACGTGTGATGCATTATACAGCCGCTTATCTGCGCCAATGCATTCTATGCTCGAAACTTTCAGGTTATTAGCTGGTAATAGAGGCATAGTAATTGATAAAAAAGTCGCTAATTCAGAGTATGAGTTCAGGCACCGAAATGCTGCTATGGCACATTTAATGAAGTCATTTGGTAATTTTGAAAACGAAGTTGATGATGTTTTGTGGGCTTACTTTAACTTTTGTTCTATTGAGCTCAACTGTATTGAATTAGCAAAAGCTTATAATTTTTTAGCTAATAAAGGTGTTGATAATCGATCGGGCAATCGTGTTTTAAGTAGTCGTCAGAATAAACAGCTTAATTCGCTTTTATTCACGAGTGGTTTATATGATGCTGCGGGTGATTTTGGTTACAGAGTGGGCATGCCAGGTAAGTCGGGAGTGTCAGGAACTATTTTAGCTGTGTTACCAAATAAGTTTACTGTAGCTGTTTATTCTCCGGGGCTTAATTCGTTTGGTAACTCCGTTGCAGGAATAGCAGCATTAGAACTGCTATCTAAAAAGCTCGATATTTCTATTTTTTAGGAAATCGATAGGGAGCAATAATTGCTCCCACCGTTATTTATTGTTCCCAATAAACTTGTTCTAAACAATCTTCACGTTCAGGTAAACCACGAGATAAACGCGGAGAGTGCTGAACTAATACTTCATAGCTCGCTCGGTTAGCATATTTACTAATTTGCGATAGTGACGAGTAAGTAATAGCTTGTTGCTGATGCTTAGCTGAGTTTGCCACATTAAGTTTATGATAAACATTCGCTGACAAATCATGTAGTACAGCCGCAAGTGCACAATCGCCTGCACCATTGGTGTTTTTGATTGAATCAGGCCCGCCCATAAATGGGGCAGTATGACTGTATGCCCTGATAGGCTCATCACATTCATCTTTACGCATAGCGCGTGAAAATTCGTAACGGTTAAAATCAGGTATGGCGCCCGGTAGTAACGGGTATTCGGTTTCACGCTTTAAGCTTTCGTCTACGTAGCCGGCCATAAATAAGCCTTTTTCGCCAGCGGTACAAATAACTAAGTCTACCCAATCAAGTGCTTTATCAGCAGCTAGAAGAGGATCTTCAAAACCTGTAATAGCTAAACCTTCTTCTTCGTTCATAGCAAGAATATCAACATGCTTTTCAACAAAGTTTGCCCACCAAGTAGGGTCTTGTTCAATTAAGAACTTAGTACCGAGTGTTAGCACAACTGGCACACCTGCGTCATTAGCGTATTTTACCGCTTGCATAGTGGCTTCAGTCATTGTTTCGCTACCTTGAGTACGCATAAGATAGGCACTAATCACTAACGCTGATGAATTCTCAATAAGGTCTTTATCGATAGATTCAGGACGTAAGTGATTCATTAGGCCTGCACTTATTGCAAAAGTACGCTCACCGGTTTCATCAATTAATGTAAAACAACGGCCTACAGGCCCATCAACTGGTTGAAGGTAGTTTAAGTCTACACGGCTTGAGGTATTACATAAAAAACGGTAAGCGTAGCTACCTATTTTTATATTTTCGCTCATTACGCCTAATAAAACTGAGCGATCATCTGCAAGTACAGAGTAGTTGTGCATAGTGTTACCAATGGTTCCACCGGCAAACTCAAAATCAACCATATTGTTTAATTTTAAACGATCGTATAAGGCGTTTGTTGTATCGCTATCAATAACTTGCGACATCCCCCTACGTAGTTGAAATTCGTCAAGGAAAGCTTGATCAACTTTTGCCTCTATATCAACAACGATCTGATCGATACCCGTAATATAACTACGTTGTAATCGCTCTGTTGCGTTAAGTTGATTGGTAAGTGGATCTTTGGCTTCCACTGGAAAATAATGTTTATGCCTGCGGCGTCCAGGAAATTTCATTTGCTACCCGTGTTGTGAGCTAAATAAAAAAAGCGTGAGATTATAGCGTAAATCAGCACGAGTGAGCCATTACAAACGGGTAAATATTGTTTTATTTTTGGAATAAAGTAATGAATGGCGCACTTTAGAGTGCTAACTAGGTATAATTACAGCATAAAAGGTTATTTAAGTAGAAATAATGAACGAACCATTTGATGATTCCTACTGGATGGAACAAGCGCTTTTGTATGCAAAGCAAGCAGAGCTGCTTGATGAAATTCCGGTTGGAGCAATTGTAGTCAAAGATAACCAGCTAGTTTCAGTCGGGTATAACCGCTCAATAACGGATAATGACCCATCTGCCCATGCCGAAATGATTGCAGTGCGAGAAGCTGGAAAAGTCCTTAACAATTACCGCTTAATTGATTGCACCCTATACGTAACGTTAGAGCCATGTTCTATGTGTGCGGGATTGTTAGTGCATAGCAGAATAAAGCGTTTAGTATTTGGAGCAGTCGATGCTAAAACAGGGTCTGCGGGTTCAATTATGAATTTATTACAAGAGCCTAAGTTAAATCATCAAGTTGAGGTGTGCGGTGGTGTTTTGGCACAGCTGTGCGGTGATACTATTTCGAATTTTTTTAAACGTAGAAGAGCGCAAATTAAAGCAGCTAAGAAAGCTGCTCGTGATGAACAAATAAATAAGCCTAACTAGAGTTAACTAGCGATTGGCTCTATTTCTGATTCGGCCATTTGCTGCATAGCAAACATTCGGCGACGCCAGATGATTTTTTTGTGTAGTTTTCGCAACATAACACGACGACGTGTGGCCGTTGAATAAATGACATTGCGTTTTAATCTTTGTGTGCGTCTACGTTTTAGCATGTTTTCTCCTAATGCAAGAGTGAGAAAGGCACGGGTATATCTTATAAAATAATAATATACAATTAACACACATTAGTGATCATTTGGTGACAAGTAAACAGATATTTAATTTACTTAAATTTTGTTTACTGACATGCTTCAAAAACGGATACCTATATTAATCTTAGTTATTATTTTCACTTGATTGTTCGGGTTCGATTATAGGTTGTTGTTTTTCTGTTTGAGCTTCATCTGCCTTACTTTTTACTTCACTTTTCACTTCACTTTTTTCGTTTAGCTTTAGCTTTAGCTCAGTATCAGTGCTCAGCTCTGTAATTGGTTCTGGTTCAGGCGTTTCGGCAATGGCATCATTCTCATCTAACCAGACAAGCGCATCGTAATAACGGCGTATATTATCGACATACTTAACTGCCACATCCCCACGAGCATAACCGTAGCGAGTTTTACGGTAATAGCGCTTTTTAATTAATAGCGGTAGGCGTTTTTTTACATCAGCCCATTTGTCAGGACTTGCACCTTGCTGTTCGGTAATTATACGTGCGTCGTTAACGTGCCCCCAACCTACATTGTATCCGGCCAAAGCAAGCCATGTGCGGTCGGGTTGCGGGATACGGTCAGGAATACGTTTAATAAGCTTGCTTAAGTATTTAGCGCCACCACGAATGTTTTGCTCTGGCTCTAATCGGTTAGTAACACCCACTTGTTTGGCTGTACTGCGAGTTAGCATCATGATGCCGCGCACACCTGTTGGTGATTTAGCGCGAGGATTCCACATAGATTCTTGATAGCTTAGTGCTGCTAATAATCGCCAGTCAAGGCTACCTGCATATTGTTCAAACCATGGCTGGTATGTTGGTAAGGTTTCTTTAATTGCTTCGATATAAGCAAGGGTATTTACATAATTAAATTGGCGTACGTGACCAAAATACTTTTCTTCGAGTACGTAGAGCTGGTTACTTTGCTTAACGTCACCAAAAAATGGCACCAATAACGCATATAAAGAGTCGTCATCTGATTTATTGAGTATCCATGCAATAGGGTCGTTATGGCTAACTGAAAAACCGATGCTTAAATTGGGGTGATAACGGCGAAACAACGATAATGTATGTGTATCGGCTAGGGTGTAATCTATCTCGCCATCAATAACCGCTTGAAGTAATTCTTCTTCATCAAACTCTTCGCTCTCTATCCAGGTAAGGTCTGGATTGTTCTTCTTCATTTTTTGTAGAGTAAGCGAGTGGCTACTTTTAGCTATAACAGTAAAGTTACCGTCTAAATCGTCAAACTCTCGAGGACGAACGCGACCTTGCTTATAAACTAATTTTTGGCTAATTGTTCTGTAAGTTGGCCCAAAGCGGTATTGCTCTGCACGGGTTTTATTATAGGTAAGTCCTGACGCTATTAAGTCTAAATCACCGCTTTCAAGGCGTTCAAACATGTCAGATAAGTTAAAGAAAGGGACTATTTCAAGCTCTACACCTAAATATTCAGCGAAGGCTTGAGATAACTCATATTCAAAGCCTTGCTCACCTTGAACGGCTTGATAATAATTACTAGCACTCGCAAGGGTACCCACACGTATTTTATTGTGTTCTTTTATTTGGGCGAGTTGAGTTGGCTGCTCTTGCATATCGCATGCACATAACAGCATAACTAAAGTAATGATTATTATTAGTTTTTCTTTGAACATTGAGTGCCCCTTAAGCTCGCCAGTCACCGTTATAGCAAAACTAAGCCATCGCGTCACTTTACCTTTTATTTTATTAACCAAAAGAGGCTATAAATAAAGCTAAAAAGTTAATTTTATGAAAAGCGTAATTTTGAGTTAAATCTGAATGCTAATTGGACTATAATGCGTGCCTAAAATATCGTTCAATCCCTAACCCCGGATGAAATTACCTATGTTGATCCTTCGTGGTGCACCAGCACTGTCAGAGTTCAGAGTTAATAAAATTTTAGCGCGTTGCCAACAATCGCAACTTCCAGTCACTAACGTATACGCCGAGTATGCTCACTTTGCCGATTTAACATCGCCGTTGAGTAGCTCCGAGCAAACCAAGCTTGAAAAACTATTAACTTACGGTCCAACTATTGCTGAGCATACCCCAGCCGGCAAACTTGTACTTGTTACACCTCGCCCAGGTACCATTTCACCTTGGGCATCTAAAGCAACCGATATTGCCCATAACTGTGGTTTAAAACAGGTTCACCGTGTTGAACGCGGTATTGCTTATTATGTTGAAGGTGACTTAAACGCAGAACAACTTGCACAAGTAATTGCGTTATTACACGACCGTATGACCGAAGCCACGCATAGTGAGCTTGAAGATGCTGCACAACTGTTTCGCAGTGATGCACCGCGCCAAATGTCGTCTGTTGATATTTTAGGTGGCGGACGCGAAGCATTAGCAATAGCCAATGTTGAGCAAGGTTTTGCCCTTGCTGATGACGAAATAGATTACTTGGTAGAAAACTTTATAAAGTTAGGACGTAACCCTAACGACATCGAATTGTTTATGTTTGCACAAGCAAACTCAGAGCATTGTCGCCATAAAATATTTAATGCTGACTGGACAATTGATGGAAAAGAGCAGCCAAAATCGCTGTTTAAAATGATTAAAAATACGTTTGAGTTAAATCCTGAAAATGTATTGTCGGCGTATAAAGATAACGCGGCAGTAATGAAAGGCTCAAAAGCGGGTCGCTTCTTCCCAAATGCGCAAGGTGAATATGCGTATCATCAAGAAGACATTGAAATACTAATGAAAGTTGAAACGCATAACCACCCAACAGCTATTGCGCCATTCTCTGGTGCAGCTACGGGCTCTGGTGGTGAAATTCGCGATGAAGGCGCAACTGGTCGTGGCTCTAAGCCAAAAGCAGGTTTAGTTGGCTTTACTGTATCAAACTTACGTATTCCAGGTTACGAGCAACCATGGGAAAGCGATTTTGGTAAGCCGAGTCGTATTGTTAACGCGCTTGATATAATGACAGAAGGTCCACTGGGTGGCGCTGCATTTAATAATGAGTTTGGTCGTCCTAACTTATTAGGTTACTTCCGTACTTACGAAGAAAAAGTAACAAGCCATAATGGCGAAGAAGTACGTGGTTATCATAAACCAATTATGCTTGCCGGTGGTTTAGGTAATATTCGCTCTGATCATGTTCAAAAAGGTGATATTCCTGTAGGCGCTAAATTAATTGCGCTAGGTGGGCCTGCAATGAACATTGGTTTAGGCGGTGGTGCTGCATCAAGCATGGCTTCAGGTCAATCAAACGAAGATTTAGATTTTGCTTCAGTACAACGCGAAAACCCAGAAATGGAACGTCGTTGCCAAGAAGTTATCGATAAATGTTGGCAGCTAGGTGACGAAAACCCAATTGCATTCATCCACGATGTAGGTGCTGGCGGTTTATCAAATGCGTTCCCTGAGCTTGTTAATGATGGCGGACGTGGTGGTAAGTTCCAATTACGTAGCATTCCTAACGATGAGCCAGGCATGGCACCACACGAAATTTGGTGTAATGAATCACAAGAACGTTATGTACTCGCTGTTGGCGTAGAGGACTTTGATCGCTTTGAAGCAATTTGTAAGCGTGAACGTGCCCAGTACGCTGTTATTGGTGAAGCAACCGCTGAACCTCACTTAACAGTGTCAGACAGCCATTTTGAAAATAACCCTGTTGATTTACCGCTGGACGTATTATTAGGTAAAGCACCTAAAATGCACCGCGATGTAACGTCAAAGCAAGTTGTTGGTAAAGCGCTTGATACTACATTAATAAATGCAGCAGATGCAGCGCAGCGCTTAATGCGTTTACCTGCCATTGCAGAAAAAACATTCCTAATCACAATCGGCGATCGCTCAGTTACGGGTTTAGTAGCACGCGATCAAATGGTCGGTCCTTGGCAAGTACCTGTTGCTAACTGTGCAGTAACTGCGGCAACGTATGATACTTACCACGGTGAAGCTATGTCACTTGGTGAGCGTACTCCTGCAGCATTACTTAATTACGGTGCATCTGCTCGTTTAGCTGTAGCTGAGTCGTTAACTAATATTGCCTGTGCAAACATCGGTAGCCTTGAAAACATTAAGTTATCGGCAAACTGGATGGCAGCAGCGGGTCACCCAGGTGAAGATGCTGGTTTATACGAAGCTGTTAAAGCCGTAGGCGAAGAGCTTTGTCCTGCGCTTGGTTTAACGATTCCAGTGGGTAAAGATTCTATGTCGATGAAAACGACATGGAAAGATGAAGGTGACTCACAAGAGAAGTCAGTAACGTCGCCGCTTTCACTGGTTATAACTGCGTTTGGTCGTGTTGACGACGTACGTAAAACAGTCACTCCACAACTACGCACAGATAAAGGCGACACATCGCTTATATTAGTTGATTTAGGTGCGGGTAAAAACCGCATGGGTGCATCAAGCCTTGCGCAAGTTTATAAGCAATTAGGTGATGTAACACCTGATGTAGATAGCCCAGAGTTATTAAAAGGCTTTTATAACGCAATGCAAGCGCTTGTGGCCGATAGTAAGTTACTTGCTTATCATGACCGCTCAGACGGTGGTTTATTTACCACGGTTGCTGAAATGGCGTTTACGGGTCATACCGGTGTAACGGTTGATTTAGCAGCTTTAACAGGTTCAGACATTGAAGCACTTTATAACGAAGAGCTAGGTGCCGTAATCCAAGTAGCAAATGCTGATTTAGATGCAGTAAATGCGGTGTTTGAACAACATGGTATAGTAGCAATTAGCCACAATATTGGCACGCTTAACAGTGACGATACGATTATATTTAACCGTGGCGAAAATACGGTACTTAATCATACGCGTACTGAGCTTCGTACTATTTGGGCTGAAACAACGTATCAAATGCAAGCACGCCGTGATAACCCTGAGTGTGCTAAGCAAGAGTTTGATGCAAAGTTTGATGCAAAAGATCCAGGCTTAAACGTAAAACTAAACTTTGATTTAAACGAAGATATAGCTGCACCATACATTGCAACCGGTGCTAAACCGCAAATGGCTATTTTACGTGAGCAAGGTGTTAACTCTCATTTAGAAATGGCGGCAGCGTTTAATCGTGCTGGTTTTGCCGCTATTGATGTACACATGAGCGACATTTTAGAAGGTCGTTTAACGCTAGAGCAATTTAAAGGTTTAGTGGCTTGTGGTGGTTTCTCATACGGTGACGTACTTGGTGCGGGTGAAGGTTGGGCTAAGTCTATTTTGTTTAACGATATGGCACGCGATCAGTTCCAAAACTTCTTCCACCGCGAAGATACCTTTAGCTTAGGTGTATGTAACGGTTGCCAAATGTTATCAACATTAAAAGAGTTGATCCCTGGCACTGAACATTGGCCGCGCTTTGTAACTAATAAATCAGAGCGTTTTGAAGCACGCTTTAGTTTAGTAGAAATACAAGAGAATCCGTCTGTGTTCTTTAACGGAATGGCTGGCTCGCGTATGCCTATAGCAGTTTCTCATGGTGAAGGTCATGCTGAGTTTGCAAACGATGCAGCCACTAAAGCGGCGCTTAATAGCGGCACTGTAGCGGTTAAGTTTGTAGATAACTACGGTAACCCTACAACGCAGTACCCAGCTAACCCTAATGGTTCTCCAGAAGGTATTACAGGTATTACGTCAACTGATGGTCGCGCCACTGTAATGATGCCGCATCCAGAACGTGTATTCAGAAGCGTTGCCAACTCTTGGCATCCTGATGAGTGGGTCGAGGATAGCCCGTGGATGCGTATGTTCCGTAACGCACGTAAAAACGTAGGTTAATTACATTTGCGTTTATACAAGTTAGATTCATAATCTTACTGTAAAATAAAAAAGGCTGCATTGTGCAGCCTTTTTTGATTAGTATAGTTTTAGCTAAAAGCACAAAGCATTTAAGGATAGTATGTTTAAGCGAATTGGTTTAATTGTTGGAGCTGTATTACTAAGTACCTTGCTGCTTGGTTATGTATTTCGTTTACCTTTATTACAGTGGGTTATAGCACCTGAGCTCGAAAAAGCGGGTGTCACATTAAACTGCCTTGATTTTTCAATCACGTCTAGCTTAAATATTCATGCTGATAGAGTGTGTTTAAATTATCAAAATCAACAATTACAACTTACTGGTATTACTGCAAATACAAAGCGTGTAGATATTGAAAATGCAGTGCTAACAGTTAATCCACTCCCTAAAAGTGATAATGCTAATCAACTTGCTAAAAATCTCGATTTAGCACTTCCCTTAAATCGCCCATTAATCAATATTAAACAGCTTGTAGTAAAAAGTAATGAGCTCAATAAGCCACTTAAAATAAGCATATTAGAACCCGAACTAAATAAATTTAATGTCTCAGGTGATATAAACGCAAGTGCAATTTTGACTGCTAATAAAGTAAGTGGTCAGTTTGAAATTAATGACACTTTTTTAAAGCAGGTTATAAACACTAAAAATACATTAATAGCAGATTTTAACTTTAATACTCAGCAAGCATTTAGCTTTGATGGTATAGAACTTGAGTTAAATGGCGATATTAGCTCCCAGTTTGCTCACACGTATGAGCAGTGCAAAGTTAACGTATTAACCACTGGTAAATTGGCGACGCGTTTTAATTTAAATAGCCAAGCGTTAATGTTTAATACCGATTTGCTTAATAACAAAATTAATTTAACACCAAGCTGTACTGAGTTAATACCACCGAGTGAATATGCAGGCTTTATTAGCAAACAAGTTCCTTTAAATTGGCAACTTAAACTCCCTCAATCAATTCGCTTAGAGGGTAGTGATCTCAGTGTACCTGTAATTAATTTGATGAGTGAAGGCGATAAGCTATTCGATTTTTTAATAACAGATACAACACTAAATATTACATCTCCATTTGAGTACTTACAGACAACTTTATCAGCTCAAATAAATACACCCGATACAAATAATATTAACGTTAATGCTCAGTTATCTGGCGCTGTAATTAAAGGCGATTACGCCGTTATGCTTGAAAGCTTGCCTGAGTTTGTTCCTGCAACAGCGAATGGGCTTAGCCTTAGTGGTCACTTTAATATAAGTGAGTTTATAGACTCAAAACCAATTGGGCTTATAAATGCTAAATTAACGCTTAATAGTGTAGATGCGTTTGATATAAGTGCAGTGCAATACCAAGGTGGTTTAACAGCAAAAATGGATAAACAGTTAAACGCAGAGGTAGCGTTAACTCAGCAATTAAAAAGCGCAGAATATAAAGAATTTAAAGTCACAGATATAAGTAACACATTAACAGCAAATGCTAATTTAGGCGTAGGTGAGTTATTTGCTGATCTAACAGCAAAAACGAATATAAAGGCTGTTAATAGCCCCGACATAAAACTTAATAATATAAAAGTAGAGTCTACGGGCTTGCAAAGCCGTGCACTAAAAGCCACGCATCACGCATTTATAAACGATGTTGAGTTAGTTGTAAATCATCATATGTCCTCGCAAGCTCATCCGTTTGAAGTCATTATTCCTGAACAAAGTACGCTGCTGTTAAATGCGTTTATTAGTCAATTTGAGCCACTTGCACAGCTAACTAAGGGCGAATTTAATGGCTATATTAGTGGCGATGTAAACTTACAAAGTGCATCGTTCAATATGGGGATTAGTCATACAAGTGCACTGTATAACGATTACCTTGCGAGTGATTTAAATAGCGTGTTTAGTGGAGAATATAATTCAGGTAAGCTTAATGTAAAACCATCTACCTTTAATTTAAATGAGTTTAGAGCGGGTGCCGTAGTTAAAGCGATTGAAGGGCAATGGCAAGTTAATAACAATACCGCGCTTATAAATGATGTAAAAGGAAGTGTGTTTGGTGGCGAGTTTTCGTTAGATACCTACACAATAGGGAAGCTAAACCAAGTTGCCAATGTTAAGTTTGAAAACATTGATGCAAGTAAACTCGTTACACTCGACGATAAGTCGGGCATTGTATTAACGGGGCGCTTGGCGGGGTCTTTACCTGTCCATTTTGATAGTGGAAAAATTGAAATAATTGACGGTAGTTTATTTAGCCAAGGAACAGGTAATTTAAAAATCACCAATAATGCCGCTTTTGATTCAGTAATGCAGCAACAGCAAGAGTTACAACCTGTGTTAGGGCTATTAACTAATTTAGATATTCAAAAACTTAATAGCAGTGTGGCACTAAAAAATGATGGTTGGTTAAAACTAGGGGTTAATTTGCAAGGCTATAATAAAGCAGAGCAGCAGCAGGTTAACTTTAATTATAACCACGAAGAAAACGTATTTACACTTTTACGCGCACTGCGTTTAAGTGACGAAATTACACAAAAAGTTGAGCAACAATACTCACAAAAAGGAAACTAATAATGAGACAGTCGTTATTGATCAAAGTACTGCTCGCGCTGAGTGCTATTAGTGCACTAAGTGCTTGCACGCACCGTGTTGAGGTGTCTGCTAAAGAGCCCATTACTATTAATTTAAATGTGAAGGTCGATCACGAAATTCGCGTAAAAGTAGATAAAGAACTCGACAGTTTGTTTAGTGACGACAGTGAGTTATTTTAAGGAGCTAAAACATGAATACGAAGAAAAAATTAAATATTATTACGTTAGTTAGTGCAGTATGTATGTCGTTCTCTGCGTGGGCTATTAGCCTTGATGACGCTAAAAACCAAGGTTTAGTAGGTGAAGATAGCTCTGGTTATTTAGGACTTGTTGTACAAAACGCAGAGGCAAAAGCCGTTGTTGATGACATAAATGCAAAGCGTAAAGCGCAGTACTTAAAGCTCGCTAAAAAGAATAACTTGTCGCTTTCACAAGTTGAAGCGCTTGCTGCTGCCAAAACAATTGAAAAAACCCAAAGTGGTCATTACGTTGAAGTAAATGGTAACTGGGTTAAAAAATAAGCGTTAGTTATTGCTTTATTTTGTAAAAAGTTTTGCACAAAGTTTTGTACAAACCAAGATAAAACCGAGCATTTAAGCGCTCGGTTTTTTACAGCCTTCAAGTAACTGCTGCCAAAAATCAATACCCTTACGCCTTGCTAGGTTTATATTATGTTCAGGAATAGATTCAGGCTCGTTATAACTATCAAGTGCTTCGCTCATGCTTGCTTCGCGAATTAAATGCAAAGTAGGAAAGGGCGCTCTATTTGTGTAGTTTGCGGCATCAGTTTCATCGCTGTCGGCAAATACGTAATCAGGATGAAAGTTAGCAATTTGATACTTACCTTCAAACCCCTGCGCGACTAAAAGCGCATTTGCTAAATCGACCAAGTCTAAAAAGTCTTCAAAGTCACTAAAGCCGTTGTCAAACATGATAAGGGTTGTTTCGCGCTCTGGTTCGAGGTCAAGCTCAACGCATTGCTCAAGCATATCCATTACAGCATCATCCATACTTGCTGCTGGACTTACGATGTAATGAATACAGTTATTTTCTACTTCTTTACGAGCAAACGGGCAAAAGTTATATTTAACGATAACAGATGACACCCATTCGCGGGTTTGGCTTATAGCTATGCTGGTCACGGTTTTGGCTCTAAATATTGGTTAATAATGGTAAGTGTTTTTTGTATTGCACCTTGGTTTTTAGCTACGCATTGCGCAGCTTTAATACCTAAGGTTTGGCACGATTTTGTGTTTTGGCTAAACGTTATGAGCTGCTTAGCTAATTCGTCGTTGCTATCAACCACTACAGCGCCTTTAAGCTTTATTAGCTCGGGATAAACATGATCAAAATTGTATGTGTGCGGACCTGTTATTACACCTACTGAAAACGCGGCTGATTCCAGTGGGTTATGTCCACCTCTACGTATTAAGCTGCCACCAATAAAGCTCACATTTGCAGCGCCATATAAACACTGTAATTCACCAAGCGTATCAGCAAGGAGTACTTGTTCATTGTTGTAGTTATTTTGGCTACGACGGCTAAAACTAAGTGGGCTTTGTGTTAAAAGCTCAGCTACTTTATCAAATTGCTCTGGATGGCGCGGGGCAATTATAAGTAATGCGTTCGGTTGCTTTTTTAGTAACTGTTGGTGAGCCGCAAGTACTAATTCATGCTCTACAGGATGTGCTGAGCCTGCCACCCATACAAAGCGTTCGTCATTGATGTGTTCATTACTGCTATTTTCATTACTACTATTTTTATTAATACTGTAAAGCTGTTTAAGGTTGAGTACTTTGGCTAATTGCTCGTCACTTGGTGTTATATCAAATTTTATAGAGCCTGTTACATGGCTTTTTGAAGCTTCAAGGCCAAGCTCTATAAAACGCTCCGCATCTGCCTTGTTATGACTCGCAAGTACTGTAATTGAGCGCATAATAATATGCGTTAATTTAGCGACCTTTAGATAGCCTTGCTGCGACTTTTCAGAGAGTCTTGCATTGATGACAAGTACCGGTATATTTTTTTTGTGACTTATCGCCATTAAATTAGGCCATAGCTCGGTTTCTAAAATACATAATGCTTGTGGCTTTATACGCTTTAAAAATCGGGCTGTCGCAAACGGAAAATCGATTGGTAAGTAGCTATACGCCACAGTATTTTTAAACTGGTTAAGTATTTGCTCTCTGCCTGTTGGAGTATTACAGGTTATAAGTATATTTAAATTTGGATGCGCTTTTTGAAGAGCTTTAATAAGCGGCGTTGCGGCTAGTACCTCACCAACAGAAGCACAATGAAAAACTAAAGGTTTGGTTTTAGTCGTAAATAAAGACTTACTGACAAACCCAAAGCGCTCTTTAAAGTGTGCACGATAACCTTGGTTTTTTTTACCTCGTAAAATATAGAGATAAAATACAATCAGTGGGCTAATAAAAATTAATGCTAGAGAGTAAAAAATGCGTGCCATACTGATCTTTCTTAAAGGGAAGTGGCGTTAGTTTACCGTGAAATAGCCGTTTTCTAAACATACTCGCAATAAAATATGGTCTGGGTTCAGTTATAACCCGATAAAATGCACACAATTAAATAAAATTATGGAATAATGGATTTAATTTTTCCCTGCTATTTCAGTTCCTAGAGGAATTTTTCATGTCAATTATCGATTCAGTGGCAACTAGCTACGTTGAAACATTAAACCGTCATCAAGCATTATTTGAAACGATGGAAGCTTATCATCAAGAATCTATGCAACTGTTAGAAGCATGCCACAGTGCATTACAAGCTGGTGGCAAGATTGTTTGGTTTGGTAACGGCGGTAGTGCAGCCGATGCGCAGCATTTAGCAGCAGAATTTGTAGTGCGTTACAAATTAGAACGTGGTCCGCTTGCCTCTATGGCATTGACTACAGATACATCAATTTTAACAGCACACAGCAACGATTATCACTTTGATACGGTGTTTGAACGCCAAGTTCAAGCGCTATGTAAGCCAGAAGATTTAGTAATAGGTTTAACCACATCAGGTACTAGTAATAATATTAACTTAGCATTAGAAGCTGCAAATAAACTAGGCGCTTTTACAGTGGCATTAACAGGGCGTGATGGCGGTAAAGTAAAAGATATTGCTAAGTTACCTATCATTATAAAAAACGACGAAACAGCACGTATCCAAGAAGCTCACATGTTTATAGGTCACTGGTTATGTGAAGCCATGGATATGGTTGTTGCGGAGCAGCAGTAATGGATTTATCGTTATTAAAAAACTTATCAGCGGCACGAATATTAGTTGTTGGCGACGTAATGCTAGACCGTTATTGGTATGGTGATACAGGTCGAATTTCGCCTGAAGCGCCAGTACCTGTTGTTAAAGTAAGTAAATTTGAAGACAAAGCGGGCGGCGCAGCTAACGTTGCAAAAAATATAGCGCGGTTAGATGCAAAAGTTGGCTTACTGGGCTTAATTGGTGAAGATGAAAGTGGGCAGATTTTAGAGACCATTTTAAAAGGTGAAAAAATAAGCTCACAATTAGTCAGTGTATGTGATTTACCTACTATTTCTAAAATGCGCGTTATTAGTCGTCATCAACAACTCGTTCGTCTTGATTTAGAAGAAACATTTACTGAGCAACATAGTCAATTACTACTAAACCGCTTAGAGCTTGTGCTAGATGAATACGACTTTATTGTGTTCTCTGACTACAGTAAAGGATCTTTAAGCTTAATAAAAGAGATGGTAAGCCTTGCTAAAAGTGCGGGTAAAACGGTTTTAATCGATCCTAAATCGCCAGATTTACATTTATATGAAGGTGCTGATTACATTACGCCTAATTTACATGAGTTTAAGTTAGCGGGTGGTCAAACCGATTCAGAAGAAGCTTTAGCTGCAAGTGCACGTGATTTAATTAGCAAAAATGGCATTAAAGCCATGTTGCTTACGCGTTCTGAGCAAGGTATGTCGTTAATTAATGCAGATGAAAAATTTGATTTTGCAGCACAAGAACTTGAGGTAAGTGATGTGACTGGGGCTGGTGATACGGTTATAGCTACATTAGCCGTTATGCTTGGTGCGGGCATGGAACCTAAAGATGCCGTCGAAATTGCTAACTTAGCGGCAGGTATAGCGGTTAGTAAATTTGGTGCAGCTACAGTTTCGCCAGAAGAGTTAAGTCGTAAGCTTGGTCAGTATTTACATACTACTGGTGAGCATTACCAAACACCATTTGATGATGTCCTTCAACATATTGAGTTTGCAAAACAAAATGGCGAAACCATTGTATTTACTAATGGCTGCTTTGATATTTTACATGCTGGGCATGTGCGTTATTTAGCACAAGCTAAAGCCCGAGGCGATAGACTCGTTGTTGGATTAAATAATGATGAATCTATTACGCGCTTAAAGGGGGCAGATCGTCCTATTAACCCGCTAGATGAGCGTGCAATGGTACTTAGCGCACTTTCATCAGTTGATTGGGTTATTCCGTTTGGTAGTCTAGATGAAAACGATACTCCCGCTAAATTAATCGAGCAGATAAGCCCTGATATTTTAGTTAAGGGTGGCGACTACACCGTAGAGCAAATAGCGGGTGCTGAGCATGTACTTCGCCATGGCGGAAAAGTTGAAGTGCTTGAATTTTTAGATGGATGCTCAACATCAAAAGTAATTAGTAAAATTAAACAGTAATTACTGATTTAGTTTGCTAAAAAATACAAAAAAGGGATGAAAACACTGTTTTCATCCCTTTCTTACTTTTAATACGTTACTTTATTAAAAGTAACGTATTAAAAGTTATATTCGTACTTAGCAAACGCAGAAGTATCGTTTTCAGCACCGTCGTTGTTAGACGCAAAAGCACCTAAAGTGACGCGTCCTCCCATAGAAAGCATTCTGTAACGAAGTTCTAATTGCTTAGAGTTAAACCCTGTTTTAGTAATAGAATTGCCTAAATCTGGGTTGTTAGGGTAAAGGTCCCTGTTATCGCTGTTGTAATCAACACTACGTAATTTTACCTGCCAATCGTTTCCATTAGATAACTGACCTAGCAGAGTTAAAACGACTGATTGTGCATCGTTATCGTAGGTTGAGCCAATTGTACGACCATGGTATCGGTAGCCTGATCTATAAGCCGACAACTTATCATCATGCTCATAGTAACAATTTTCAACTTTTGATTCAGCTTGGCATGAAACACCAGTATCTATATATTCAACATTTACTAATATATTCTGAGCGTATATGCGTTGTGTTGTTTGAATACCAAAAAGATATGCTCTGTCGGAAGGCTTAAATTGAGAGCTTGCGTCTTCACCTATAGTGCTAATGTAGATTGCATATGGGTGTGTTAACAAGGTATCAGACCAGCGCATATCAATACCAGCCAGTTGATTACCTATTTTTGACTCAAATTGACTGTCACAGCTGTCATTACCATCTGTGCAAGTTGTTTGGCCAGTTATAACATCAATAAAATCACCCGCAGAGCTAGGTTGTCCATCGCCAGCCCATTGTGCAGACCAGCTAAGTGCAATTTCTAACTGTTGAATCGGGCGAAAATTAACACGAGTACTCCACAGTAAAGCATCAGGTATAACACGCGTAGACTCAAGTTTAGCCATTTGTGCAGTAAAGCTCCATTGACCAATCCAGCTCAGCCATGGTGTCTCGAAAGCAGTACTTTTTTCTCTGGTAACACTTAGTGCAGGTAAAGGTTTCGCATTACCTGACATAATTAAGCTGTTATCAACACCAGGTCCCCAAAATTGTTCAACAGCACCGGCTCTAAAAATCCAGTTACCTAAACGGTAAGCTAAGTAACTATCATCAAGTGAGGTATCGTTACAATCGGTTAAAGCTTGCTCGTTGGTAACTATATCGTCAGTCGTTTTTCCATCAACTAAACACTTTTTACCGTCTTTTCTATAATTTATAGCTACTTTAGCTGCAAAGTTATCGCCTAAATAAGCGTAAGCTGCAGAAAGCTCTGTTTCTTGAGTATTTGTTGCACCAAAGCTTGTTGCTATGATTGGATCTGTGGCTGCAAAAGCTGATAATTGAAGACTATGTGAGCTACTATTTTCTGATTTATATCGATGTTTAACGCGAAGTAAAGCATCTTGTAAGCTTGGAGATAATTGCTCCAGCGGCATACTTTCCACATCGCTTATAAAACTTTTCCACATAAGCGGATAGGTAGTTACAGGAGCTAAAATAACACCGGCATCAGCTAATTGTTGAATATCAGCTCTTAGACCATAATCATCGGGTTTTACCCATGGCTCAGCATTAACTGATGCGCTCATAGCGCAAAAAAGAGTAGAAAGTAGAAAAATTCTGTTTCGCAAAGTTCAGATCCTTGTGATTAAGATTGCGGCTAAGTTTATCAATCTAAGTCAGCTATTGCAGTAAATAATCAAATTTATAGAGTTAATTTAATATATTAAAATGTAACCTGTCTATCGTAATAAGTATCTGATTGATATACTGGAGCTCAAATAGGACATTGAGAATGCAATGAGCAACAAACGACTTTTATTTATTCCAGTATCATCACCGGAAGGCATTGGTGAATATATGCGCTCGTTGTTGTTGGCTCAAAGTTTACAGGCAGAACTTGCAGATTCTCTCGATATTCACTTTATATTAAATAAGCATACAAGCTACGCAAAAGATTGTCCTTTTGAAGCCACACTACTCGAACACTCAGCGACTAAAGAGCTTGATTTTGTTTGCGACTTTATAGAGCAATTTAAACCTGATGTCGTTGTTTTTGATTGTGCAGGACGTGCAGGGCATATGAAGGCGGCTAAAAAGGTAGGCGCTAAAGTTATATTCATTTCTCAGCATGCAAAAAAACGTGCTAAAGGCTTAAAACTTAACAGAATTAATTTAATTGATACACATTGGGTTGTACAGCCTGATTATTGTATTGAGCCACTTACATGGGCTGAAAGTACGAAGTTAGACATGTTTCCCTTGGCACATCCTCGAAATGTAGGTCCTTTTGTTACATTTGCCTCTTGCGCGCAAAAACGTGATGTTTTAAATCGCTATAACTTAGTATCGGAAGGCTATTTTATTGTAAATGCTGGCTCAGGCGGACATGTATTAAATAACCTTAATTGCGCTGATGTTTACTTTAAAGCCGCGCTTAAAATTACTAAGCACACTGGTTTAAAAGCAGTTGTTGTGTTTGGTCCCAATTATAAGAAAGCCATTCCTGAAAGTGATGAGGTTACTTGTTTAGCAAGTCTGCAAAGTACTGATTTTTTGGCATTAATGAGCCAAGCTAAAATCGCATTACTTAGCGGTGGAGATACTTTACTGCAAGCAATTGCAGTTCAAACCCCCGTTGTGGCATGTGCTATCTCAAAAGATCAAAATACACGTTTGGATCATTGTGTTAATGCAGGTGTTGTCATAAAAGCAAATCTTGATATTGATGAAATCACTACGAAAATAGCTCAGGTTATTAGCGAGCCTTTCTATAATGAATTCGTTGCTAAATATAGCCAACTTGATAATACACATAGCTTCGATGTGATCACTAATGGCATAAAAAATATGCTTATAGGGGATCGCTAATGAATATAGTGATTGTAATTGATTCCCTAGTGGGTGGTGGTGCTGAAAAAGTAATGCTTACCCTTGCTGAGGAAATGGCCAAGTTAAAGCACCGAATCACTATTTTGTCTCTTGCTAACTCTATTGAATATAATATCCCTGAAGTACTTAACGTGGAGAGTTTATTCGCACATAGGGCATCAAAAGTAGATCGATTTTGGCAGCGTAAAAATAGCATTTTAACACTACAAACTTGGTTTGAAAAAAAACAAAGCGAGCTGGGCAATATTGATTTAGTGCTTTCTAATCTTGATAGAAGTAATAACTTGCTCGCGCGTAGTAATATCAAAAATGTTCATTTTGTTATTCACAACTCAGTTAATGCAGAACTTGCACGTCAAAAAAAGTTAGGTCCATTTTCATATTTATATCTTAAAAAAAGTAAGCAAAATTTAAATGGTAAATCACTTATTTGCGTATCAAAGGGTGTTGAAAAAGAAATAATACAAGGGGATTTAATTAACCCAAGTGCAATTGCGACTATTTACAACCCGTTCGATTTTGAAAAAATAAGACAGCAAGCAAATGAGCAAAATAACAATATCCCAAATGAGCCCTACTTAATTCATGTAGGAAGACTCGCCAAACAAAAACGCCACGATATATTATTTGCAGCATTTGCAAAGCTTGATAAAAAATACAAGTTAGTACTTTTATGTAATAAACCGGCTAAAGCGCTAAAGCTTGCACAGGAATACGGCATAGAAAAACAGTTAGTAGTGCCAGGATTTCAACAAAACCCGTACAACTGGATTAAGCAGGCTGAAGCATTATTGCTTAGTTCTGATTTTGAAGGGTTTGGGAATGTAATTGTTGAAGCTTTGGCTGTGGGCACCCCCGTAGTTAGCACTAATTGTACATTTGGACCAAGCGAGATATTAACAGGCGAGCTAAGTAAATATTTAGTACCTGTTGGACAAAGTGAGGCATTAGCCAATGCCATTAAGCAGGTGCTAGCAGATAAGCCAAATGTAGAAAACGCAGATATTCTAAAACAAGTGCAGGCAGAGCACGTTGCTCTGCAGTATTTAGCATTGGCTATACATTAGCTAGCGCTTTAAGGTAGTTGCTGTGCAGAGTCTGCCAGTCACTTACTTGCCAATTAAATGATTCGTTTCTACCCTGTTCTTTTAAAAATGAGCGCTCAAGACGTGTCATATTGCTTTGTTGCCATTGTGGATTGGGCGTTTTTATTTCACCTCTATCAAAGTCGATAATATACACATCACCAGTATCATCAAACAAAATATTATTAATGTTTAAATCAGCGTGGTATACACCTTTTGAATGAAATAGTGCGATTGTTTTAGCAATGCGCTCTAACTCATCTTGAGTCAATGGGCGTTCAATTAATATATCAAGTACACTTTTAGCGCCTGTAACGGCCTCGGTAATAATATCACCACGATAAATTAACCCGCTGCGAGTTATTTTAGCTGCTATAGGAGCTGGTACATTTAAACCAAGTTCTATAAGTTTACTCATTAAGCTAAATTCTTTATAAACACGGGTTTGTTCAAGCCCTGGGTATAAATATTGATCGCTTAGCAATTTACCGACCAAACCACCGCGCCAATAATGCCTAAGTACGGCTGTTAAATTATCTTGTTTAAAAAACCACGCTGTTGCTCTGCCTTTTTTAGCACCCACAATTTTATTTTGTTTTTGCCAAAAGTTGGCATCAAACCAATCAAGAGTAATTTGGCTTGTGTATTTGGGGTGGCTTAATACAGTGTGATTGCCTTGCACGTGTTGTTTAAACATAGCTCTGTGTAATTGCTAAATAATGTGTCTATATTAGCGCGTTTTAAAGCTCAGGATAAGTGCTTGCAATAGCGTGATTATAATTTAAGATCGGCTTTTGTATTTAATACCTAAGGGAATGTGTGACTCAAGCTCCTAATTATTCATCTATTTGTATATTAAGACTCTCAGCCATTGGTGACGTATGTCATGGTGTGAGTGCTGTACAAGCCATTCAAAAAGCACACCCAAATGCAAAAATCACGTGGGTTATTGGTAAAATAGAAGCGATGTTACTTGCCGACTTACCGGGTGTTGAGCTGGTGGTATTTGATAAAAAACAAGGAAAAGCCGCACTTAAAAGCTTAAAGCAACGCTTTAAAGATCAACAGTTTGATGTACTACTTAATATGCAAGTTGCATTAAGGGCTGGGTTTGTAGCGCGTTGTATTCCGGCAAAAGTAAAAATAGGGTTTGATTGGGCGCGTTCAAAAGAATTGCACAGCTTGTTTATTAATAAACGAATAGCCCCAGAAGCTCAGGCGCATGTGCTTGAAGGCTTTAAAGGTTTTGCAAAAGCCATTGATGTAGCTGATTATAAACCGAGTTGGGACATGCCATATACAGAGCAAGACCAAGCGGTTGCTGATGAGTTACTAACACCAAAGTACCTAACTAATAAACTGTTAGTAATATCGCCAGCAGCAAGTAAAGCACAGCGCAATTGGCTCGCTGATCGTTATGCAGCATTGGCTGATTATGCAAATGAGCAAGGCTTTAAGGTGGTATTGACGGGGGGGCCAACAGAACTTGAAATTAACCTAGCAAATAGTATTGTTGAGTATAGTAAAACACCTATTTTAAATTTAGTGGGTAAAACGAAACTCAAAGAGTTGTTGTGCGTGTTAAAGCGTGGCAGCTTAGTGCTTGCGCCCGATACGGGTCCTGCACATATGGCGGTAACTGTTGGTACGCCGGTTATTGGTTTATATGCACATTCAAACCCAGCACGAACAGGCCCTTACTTATATCAAGATTACGTGGTTGAGGTTTATCACCAAAATTTGCTTAAGCAAACAGGTAAAACGGCTGAGCAAGTGCCGTGGGGTACGCGCGTTAAAGGCGATGATTTAATGAGCCAAATTACGGTTGATGATGTAAAAGCGATGTTTGATCATGTTGTACAAAAAGAGTCTTTGTAATGAATGAGCAACAAAAAAATAAAGCGCTTTTTTTAGACCGAGATGGTGTGGTAAATGTTGATCATGGTTATGTTTATCAAAGCGAAAAGTTTGAATTTATTGACGGTTTTTTTAATACCTGCAAAACATTTTATGATGCAGGTTATAAAATTATAATCGTCACTAATCAATCTGGAATTGGTCGAGGTTATTACACCGAAGTTGATTTTTTAGCACTAACTGATTGGATGAAAGCCCAATTTAGCGATCACAGTATTGAAGTTGCCGATGTGTACTTTTGCCCTCATCACCCTAAAAAAGCACTACCAGAATATTTAAAACAATGCAGTTGCAGAAAGCCTGCACCAGGTATGTTATTACAAGGCATACAAGAGCATAACATCGACCCTGCTTGCAGCATTATGGTGGGCGATAAACTCAGTGACATGCAGGCAGCGCAAAAAGCGGGTATTACGACTCGCGTTTTAGTTCGCTCAGGTCAAAGCTTTGACGAAAGCGCCAAGCAAGAGGCTGATTTAATTATCGATTCTATAAACAGTTTATCTGCACTTTTAAAGATATAAATAAACTAAACAGATTAGCCTGTAAACTGGCAGGAATTCCTTCCAGTTTAGGGCGTTTGCGACGAACTGCAAACCGTGCATTTTCCCCATTAAACTTTTACAATACCCCCCATAATAAACAGTCGCTTAAATGTGGTTGTTTACCCGTTCAAATTAATGGAGAACACAGATGAGAGCATCTGCTTTTTTTAGCCAGCTACAACAGCAAATTGAAGATGTAAAAACCGAAGGTTTGTATAAAAGCGAACGTATTATTAAATCTCAGCAGCAAGCTCAAATCGAAGTTGCGTCAGGTAAAGTAATCAACTTTTGTGCTAATAACTACTTAGGTTTAGCTAATAGCCCAGAGCTAATTGAAGCTGCGCAAAACGGTTTAAATAATCATGGTTTTGGTGTTGCGTCTGTTCGTTTTATTTGTGGCACGCAAGATATTCATAAAACCCTAGAGAAAAAAATCAGTGAGTTTTTAGAAACAGAAGATACGATTTTATATTCTTCATGTTTTGATGCAAACACAGGCTTGTTTGAAACTATTTTAGGCGCAGAAGACGCTATTATTTCTGATTCGTTAAACCATGCATCAATTATTGATGGTGTACGTTTGTGTAAAGCTAAGCGTTTTCGTTATGCAAATAACGACATGGCTGATCTTGAAAAGCAGCTTATTGCTGCCGATGAAGCCGGCGTTAAAACGAAGCTAATAGCGACTGATGGCGTGTTTTCTATGGACGGCGTTATTTGTAATTTAGAAGCTGTGTGCGACCTAGCTGATAAATACGATGCACTTGTAATGGTTGATGACTCTCATGCTGTTGGCTTTGTTGGCGAAAACGGTAAAGGTACACCTGAGTACTGTAATGTATTAGACCGTGTAGATATTATTACCGGCACATTAGGCAAAGCGCTAGGCGGCGCTTCAGGTGGTTATACTTCAGGTAAAAAAGAAATTGTTGAATGGTTACGCCAACGTTCGCGCCCATACTTGTTCTCAAACTCATTAGCGCCTTCAATTGTTACTGCATCAATTAAAGTACTTGAAATGCTAGAAAATGGCGGTGAGCTTCGCGCTAAACTTTGGTCAAATGCTAAATATTTCCGTGAGCAAATGGAAGCTGTTGGTTTTACGTGTGCAGGTAAAGATCATGCAATCATCCCAGTAATGCTGGGAGATGCAAAAGTAGCCTCGTTAATGGCTGATAAGTTACTTGTTGAAGGTATTTACGTCACTGGTTTTTCATTCCCTGTAGTACCAAAAGGGCAAGCGCGTATTCGTACACAAATTTCAGCGGCGCATAGTATTGAGCAACTCGATATTGCTATTGATGCATTTACCCGCATTGGTAAAGAAATGGGCGTTATTTAATTTTATTTTAAACCGAAGCCTTGCTTCGGTTTTTTAGTTGAGTGTGAATTATGAAAGCATTATCTAAATTAAAAGCAGAACCGGGCATTTGGATGACAGATGCGCCAAAGCCAGAAGTCGGTCATAACGACTTACTGATTAAAATTCGTAAAACAGCTATTTGTGGTACCGACGTACATATTTACAAATGGGATGAATGGGCAAGCAAAACTATTCCTACTCCAATGGTTGTTGGTCACGAGTATGTTGGTGAAGTCGTTGATATGGGCCAGGAAGTTCGTGGCTTTAAAGTAGGCGACCGCGTATCGGGTGAAGGTCATATTACATGTGGGCACTGTCGTAACTGTCGTGCTGGGCGTGTACATTTATGCCGAAATACAACAGGCGTAGGTGTAAACCGTGAAGGTGCATTTGCAGAGTATTTAGTTATTCCTGCATTTAATGCATTTAAAATTCCAGATAACATTTCTGACGAACTGGCTTCTATTTTTGACCCGTTTGGCAATGCAGTTCATACCGCATTATCGTTTGACTTAGTTGGCGAAGATGTACTTATTACTGGTGCAGGCCCAATTGGTATTATGGCAGCAGCGGTTGCAAAACACGTTGGTGCTCGCCACGTCGTTATTACCGACGTAAATGAATACCGCCTAGATTTAGCCCGCAAAATGGGTGCATCACGTGCTGTAAACGTGGCAAGCGAAAAGCTTGAAGATGTAATAAAAGACTTAGGTATGACAGAGGGCTTTGATATTGGTCTTGAGATGTCAGGTGTGCCAAGCGCTTTTAATTCAATGCTTAATAACATGAACCACGGCGGTAAAATTGCCATGCTAGGTATTCCACCATCTGATATGGCAGTTGATTGGAACCAAGTTATTTTTAAAGGTTTAGTGATTAAAGGTATTTACGGTCGAGAAATGTTCGAAACGTGGTACAAAATGGCAAGCTTGATTCAATCTGGTCTTGATTTGAACCCAATTATTACACATCAGTATTCTGTGGATGACTTCCAAGCTGGCTTTGATATGATGATTTCAGGTCAGTCAGGTAAAGTAATTTTAAACTGGGATTAGTTCCTAACTAAATTACAAGAAGGGCGGCTTTAGCCGCCTTTTTTATACTATTAATTAAAGAGACTTCAATGGCATTTAAACACATTTCTATAGCGCAAACGTTAGAACTTCTAGATAAAGAAGACGTTGTAATTGCAGATATTCGCGATCCAAATTCGTATCAAGCTGGTCGTATTCCAGGCTCAGAAGCACTTTCTAACGGTAATATTGCACAATTTATGATGGAAAAAGAATTCGATCAGCCAATTATTATTGTGTGTTACCACGGTATGAGCTCTCAGGGCGCAGCTAGTTATTTAGTTGAACAAGGCTTTGAAGATGTTTACAGCATGGATGGTGGCTTCACTGCTTGGGAAGCGGCTTACAGCGAGAAGGTAGAGCGATGATAGAGCTTGGCAGTTTAAATAACCCACGCGCCGCACAGGGCTTTATAGATTATTTAAAAAGCCAAGGCCTAGATGCAAAGATACACTCAGCAGATGGTAGTAATGTCATCATTAGCGTGACTGAAGAGGACTTTCATCAAGTTCAGCCGCTATGGACTGAATTTACACAAAACCCCAATCATGAAAAATACCAGCAAGCATCTTGGGATGTAGGCAGCACGCAATCGCCGCTTAAATATCAAGGGCAATCACTTAATCTTATGGCGCGATTTAAAGCGCTTAGCTGGCTTAACCAAACTGTTAGCATATTAAGTATTGTTATTTATGTCGCTTTTTTATTGGGTGGATTTGATGAAATTTATACAGCTCTGCAATTTAATCCATCACAACCGCTCAGTTGGTTAACACCTGCGCTTGTGCATTTTAGCGCGATGCATATTGTGTTTAATTTAATTTGGTGGATGTCGCTTGGCGACAATATCGAAAAGCAATGCGGAAAACTCAGCTTAATAGGTTTGTTTTTAGTGACTGCACTTATTAGTAATTGGGCGCAATACCTAATGGTTGGTCCTAACTTTGGCGGTTTGAGTGGCGTAGTATATGGGTTACTTGGTTTTTGTTGGATTCATAGCTTTTTAAATCCGAACAAACCAGCACTGGTTAGTACGGCTATTGTTGGTTTTATGTTGATTTGGTTAGTGCTTGGTTTTGCAGATGTATTGTTTGTAGGTATGGCTAATTGGGCGCACTTAGGTGGATTAGTTAGCGGTATGGCTTTTGCCTACACCGCCAAAGTATTTAACGCAAAACGTTAAATACTAATGATATAAATACTTAGTGAACAAGACTTCACGGATGATCTCTTGTCCTGTTTCTTCTTTTAAGAGGCTTTTTAGTTTTTCGGCGCACTTTGCGCGTATTTCTTCACGGCCAGTAAGGGATTTTATTTTTTCTTCAGGCTCTTTAGATAAAATTTCTACTAGGGCATCACGTAGTAATGGCGTGTGGTGCTCTACTACTGCAATATTTGAAGTGTCATTAAGCATTAAATCAATAGTTACACGCACATAGCCCATTTTTTTACTTGATGCGCCAATGTAGTTGGTGATTATATCGGGCTCAAAACCAAAATAACCAACTGTAGATTCAGCACGAGCTGTAAAGCTTATGACGCTTACAAAGAACGTAAAAAGACCTGCGTATACTATTTTTTTCATATTTAAAGCGTTTATTAAAACTTGTTACAAATAGTTTATACTTAATAGTGGGTAATAAACAGCGCCAAGCAATTATTTATGGTTATAAAACATCACTTTTTCAAAAGCTTTGGCAATGGTATCATCTCGTTGTTTTTTATTTTGTTGAGCTATTGTGATTACTTATCCTCTGTCTATATCTGCTAATTGGCAGTCCACTTCATATGTAAGTGATTTATCTCCTCTAGAGCAAGAATGGCTTTTTGAACCTAATTCTTTAACTGCTAAATTAAAAAGTAAATCACAAATTTTTAGTGTAAGAGTATTGAGCGAGCAGTTATTTACTTTAAGTCTAGAGCAAAAGTTATTACTAAACTGTAGCGCTAAAACAGCGATTAATAGAGAAGTACTCTTATTGTGCGATAACAAACCTGTGGTATACGCACAGAGCTGGCTTCCTAAAAATGATTCGAGCAATCCTTTGCACAATATGGGTGAACGACCTTTAGGTGATGTGATTTTTCAAGACCCAGCACTAAAACGAACGGATATAGAAATTGCTTATTTTGATGCCAAGCACCCCGTTCAGCAATTAGTTGCAAAATTAAACCTACCCGAAAAAAACTTACTAGGGCGTCGAAGTGTATTTTCACTCAAAGAATATAAATTTTTAGTGTGTGAAGTGTTTTTACCAGGAGCATATTTATACTCATGAAATTAGCCGCTTTAAAGCCAAAACATATTTCTTACTATATACAGCTAATGCGTATAGATAAGCCCATTGGTACCTTGTTATTACTTTGGCCAACATACTGGGCTTTATGGCTTGCTAATAGTGGGATGCCGAGCTTACTCAACTTTATTATATTTACGCTGGGCGTTGTTGTTATGCGAAGTGCAGGGTGTGTAATTAATGATTTTGCAGATAGGAAAATAGACGGCTCTGTAAAACGCACAGCTCAGCGGCCGCTAGCTTCAGGGCGGGTTAGTAGTGGTGAAGCACTTAGTTTGTTTTTACTGCTCATAGTTATTGCGTTTATTTTAGTATTAATGCTTAGCGTTAATACTCTTTTGCTTTCTTTTGGGGCTTTGGCTTTAGCTTTTTGCTACCCTTTTATGAAACGCTATACACAATTACCACAAGTTGTTTTAGGGGCTGCATTTGGTTGGGCTATTCCAATGGCGTATATGGCTTCAATAAATGCATTACCGCAGCAGGCATGGTTATTATTTATAGCCAATATTTGCTGGACAGTCGCTTATGACACTATGTATGCGATGGTTGATAGAGATGACGATTTAAAAATAGGGGTAAAATCAACCGCTATTTTATTTGGTAAATTCGACCGCCACATAATCTTTTTACTTAATGCTGTATTTATAGCGCTGGTTGCGTTTATTGGTATAAGTAATCATTTAAGTGTCGCGTTTGGCATTGGTTTGAGTGTAGCTGCTGGTTTATTGGCATATCAACAAACGCTTATTCATAAACGTGAAAGAGATGCCTGCTTTAAAGCGTTTTTAAATAATCATTATGTGGGCTTGGCTATCTTTATAGGGTTATTATTTTCATACCCAATAGCACTTTAAAGCCTTAATAAAGGCTGTTAAAATTCGCTATTTAGAGCTATCGGGGTGGATCAATAATGCCGCTAATAGAGGCGTTTTTTCTAAACCATCCAGCAATAGAATAGCGTTCGTCAACTGCGGGAAGTACTTCGTGGGCAAAACGTTCGCTTTCAAACATAACCAATGTGCCAGCAGTTGGTTTAATGGTTATTTCTACTTCTTTACTTTTAGGTTTATAAATAACAAGTTCGCCACCTTGCTCTGGCGTATTTAAATAAAGCACCGTTGTAAATACTCGATTAGAGCGACCTTTAAATGCATCTAAGTGCTTTTTGTAAAAATCACCCTGTGTATATTTTGCATAATGGCATTCGTAATCAAATAGCCCCATAAAAAAGCTACGATTTAATGTGGTTTTTATACTTTGCATTATTGCTTGATACGTAAGCTGTGCTTGAGAGCTGCCGTCAAACCAATAGGTTTTGTCAGTACGAATAGTTTTATCTATTTGTAAGTTATTTAATCGACCAATACCGGCAAGGCTAAAGTGGGGGTTTATACGGTGACAATCTGCAACTAAATCGTTAACTAAATCGGCAATAAGCGCGTTATGAATTACGGTGTATCCTTGGCGTTCTATATCATCTAAATAGACATCAGGACCAAAAAGTGTGTTCATTCACATCAGCTGTTTAAAAAAGGTGCGACAGTGTAGCCGAAAAGCGATTTAAAGCTACTGTTTATTGTGCCGCACTTTTTCAAAAAGAAGGGTTAGTTAAATGCAGCTCCCGCTTTTTTTATAAGCGACAGCAAGTGCTCTACATGTTCGGTAATAGATGTTTGTTGGCTTGTTTGTACAACGAGTTGTTCGTGATTTAAATCTTTATTTGTTTTTAGTTGCACGAGTTCAGAGTTCTCTGCGATTGTGTTTGCATGCTCAATGCTTGCTATAGCAAAGTGATCTGATTTAACTACACCAGCCATTACTTGCTCAATGCTACCCACTTTAATACTTGATGATTTATTTAAAGAATCAATTGCTTCATTAAGCATAGTTTGCACTTGTTTAGATTGAGAGAAGCAGCCAAACATAGGGTAGCTATCAAGATTTTGCTTACTTATATCGTTTTTATGTGCAAGAGGGTGATTTTTTGAAACAAATAATACAAGCTGATCAGGTAAGTGAATGTCACTGCCAATACTATTAATAGCTTGAGAGTATACACTTATGTCTATTTCACCTTGTTGGAGTCTGCGTGTTAGCTCTTGTTGATCTTGTAACTGCATTTCAATTTTTATATGAGGATATTGAGCTAAAAACTGTCCACAAGAAATAGGTACTATGCTGCTTGCCTTATTGGTATAGCCAATAACAAGTTTTTCATTAGCATTACCGTTTACTGATTGAAAAATCCGTTTTTTCGTTAGCTCAAGTTCCGATAGAGTCGTTTTAGCATATTCAAGGAAAAGTTCGCCTTCAGGCGTTAATTTAACAGAACGAGTTGAGCGTTTTACTAACTCATATCCCATTTCATTTTCAAGTGTTTGAATGCTGCGCGTTAGCGCTGAAGTACTAATTTGGGTTTGTTCAGCTGCTTGTCTAAAGTGACGTAATACACCAAGTGCTACAAATTGCTCTAATTGTTCAAATCTCACTTTATAGTCCCTTTTTATAAGTAAGTCGCAGATACCACGGATATCAAATATATTAATTTTTATTCTAAAGTTTAGTAAAATTCTATATTGAAATACGGTTGCAAGTTCATACGTGTTTCCAGCAGGATACCCCCCTTTTAGTATTAATTAAAGAGGAAAGCGACCAAATAGTATTACTTTTTTAATTGATAACTAGTTGTTTATTGTGTTTTGTCTATATTTTTGCAATTAACTATCTAGGCAAAGTTATTTTAACTCAGTGGGTTAGTTAGGAGGTTGGAATTTAATTGTTCTAATTAATAAAAAAGTACGCCTCAAAATAGGGCGCACATATAACATGATTATGACAAATAATAGGGTGTTTTATCTATAAGAGTTTATTTTACAAAATTTCTATTTATTCGGCTGCTTAATGGTTTGTTTTCAATGCTTTGTAGTTCTATTTCAATCGCATCACAAGAAATATGTATTTCGAATAAAGACGTTAATAACGATAAACTTAAACAAGCTAAGCTAATGCCAAATAAAATAATCCCTGTGGTATTAAATTCAATAAATAAAGCAAACATCGAAAATGTACACAGTAAAAAAGAGGCTACGCCGTACACCTGCATTGTTCTGATTAAGTTTATTCGTTTACGTAAGTTAGTGATTTGAGCGACTACAACAGGTCGGATAGATTCACCTTCGCGCGCATTTAACTCCCTAATTAATTGCGCTAAAACTAAAAATCGGTTTGTATAGGCTAGTAATAGCAGCGATATGGCCGGGAAAAGTAGGCCCGGGGTTGTAAGTGTCATGTTTATTCCCTAAAAGTGCAGCATGCTAATAATTTAGCGCAGGATATTGATAACACAAAATAAATGAGGTGAATATTGCAAAATATTAATAATAAAAATTCAACTGATAGCTCTTTTCAATGGGTTACAATTTATAAAGCCGAAAATACCCTTGAGGCTAATATTATTAAAGGTTTAATACAAACCAGTGGCATCGAATGCAAAATAAAAGGTGAGATGCTCCAAGGCGCATTGGGAGAAATTCCATTTGATCAAGCACAAGTTAGTGTGCAGGTTTATGCGATAAAAGAGCGCCATGCGCGCCAAATATTGGTAAACTATCAACAAGTAAAACAATCCGCTCCAGATTGGGTATGCCCTAACTGTAATGAGCATAATGGATCAACATTTGATTTTTGTTGGTCGTGTGAGACGTTAAAGAATGACTAAAGCAAATAATTTTCAGCGTATTAGAGAGCTTAACTATTTACAAAAAGCTGTTTTAGCAAGTGCTTTAATAGAGCGAATGCTGCCAAATTACGGTTTATTTAGCGAAGCAACGGGGTTTGGTGATGAAACCTTACTTCGTAATTCGCTTAATGTTTGTTGGGAAAAAATATTACTGCCTAAAAGTAAAATAGATCTCGAAAAACAAGTTGAAAAAATAGAACCGAATGTTCCTGAGCTTGCTGATTTTGATATGTTTGGTACTTACCCTGCTATTGATGCTGCAACGTCTTTACTTAGCTTAATGCACGGTTTAATGGCGCAAGATGAGCAAGAGTTCATTAGTGTTAGTAAAATTTCTCAAGCAACCGTAGCCCGCTTTATTGAGTATCAAATGACGGTTGAAGGCGAGATTGCAGATAACACAGCCGTTAGAGAGCATCCATTAATGCAATACGAAATTGAAGTATTAGGTGAGCTAATTGATTTTGTAGAAAATATGGGGCGTATTACCTCTGATAGCGTGAAGGCACTTAAAAAGTTTGCCCTAGAAGATGGCCAAACAAATATTGGCCTTACGTTATAAAAACAGCGAAGTGAAATTTTAAAGGCAGGAGAAGTACAGTGCGAATTTTAGGCATTGAATCGTCATGCGATGAAACAGGTATTGCAATATACGATGACGAAAAAGGCTTGTTAGCTCATCAATTATACAGCCAGGTAAAAGTACACGCTGATTATGGCGGTGTAGTACCGGAACTTGCATCGCGCGATCATGTTCGTAAAACGCTACCACTTATAGACGCAGCTTTTGCACAAGCGGGTTGCGGCCCAGAAGATTTAGATGGCATTGCTTATACTGCAGGCCCAGGTTTAGTTGGAGCATTATTGGTAGGTACTTCTATTGGTCGTTCATTAGCATACGGTTGGGACATTCCAGCTGTTGCTGTTCATCATATGGAAGGGCATTTACTTGCTCCGATGCTTGAAGAAAATATTCCTGAGTTTCCGTTTATTGCATTGCTTGTATCGGGCGGTCATACCATGATGGTTAAAGTAGCGGGTATTGGACAATACGAAGTACTAGGTGAGTCAGTTGATGATGCCGCAGGCGAAGCCTTTGATAAAACGGCTAAGTTACTTGGTCTTGACTACCCTGGAGGTCCGCGCTTAGCTAAAATGGCCGAACAAGGCGTTGCGAAGCGCTTTATTTTTCCTCGTCCGATGACCGACAAACCAGGTCTTGATTTTAGTTTTAGTGGTTTAAAAACTGCAGCATCAATCACTATTCGTGAAAATGACGATGACGATCAAACTAAAGCTGATATAGCGCATGCATTTCAAACAGCGGTTATTGATACGCTGGTTATTAAGTGCAAGCGAGCGCTTAAACAAACAGGTATTAAGCGTTTAGTAATCGCCGGTGGCGTAAGTGCAAATACACAGCTTCGACTGCAGCTTGAACGCGTAATGAAAGGTATGAAAGGCGACGTTTTTTATCCGCGTACTGAATTTTGTACCGACAACGGTGCAATGATTGCTTATGCAGGAATGCAACGTTTAAAAGCAGGTCAGTTTGCAAGTCTTGATATGAAAACAAAACCTCGCTGGCCAATAGATAGCCTTGAGCCTATTTAATTATACCAATTGAATTAAATTAGTGATCTATTATAGCGATAAGAAAATAGCTCAATAACAAGGCTAAAATTATGATACATAGTTGTTCTATATAAATAATTTTTAACGTAGCTAGTGAGTTATTTAATACGCTAGAATGATTATGTTTTTAATAAAATTGGTATTACTCTTACATTAACTGTTTTCGTTTTCATCAGTGGGTGCTTTTTTAGCGCCTACTTTTGGTTCTTCCCCACTAAATAATCTAATAATATTAGTACGGTGACGAAATATAACTAACAACGTAATAAAAGTAACGGGAAGAGTATAAAGTGGTTTTATCAGCCATGTATATAAAGGTGCTAAAGAGACTGCCACAAGCGCCGCAAGTGATGAATAGCGTGTTATAGCCACTATAACCAGCCATGTACAAACAAGTAAACCAGCCAATGATAAGCCAATAGGTAATAATGAGCCAAATGCCGTTGCTACGGCTTTACCGCCTTTGAAGCTAAAAAACAGTGGGTACATATGGCCTAAGCAAGCTGCTACAGCGACTAAACCAAGCTCTAAAGGTTCAACTTCTAAAAAATAAGCTCCCCATACTGGAATAGTGCCTTTTAAAATATCAAACACTAAAACCAAGCAAGCCGGAAATGCTCCGCCTAATCTATAAACATTTGTAGCCCCTGGGTTGTTAGAACCACTATTACGAGGGTCAGGGAGTTTGAACAACCGCGACACTAAAATAGCCGACGAAATCGACCCAAGTAAATAAGCTAAAACAAACATTAAAGTGGCTAACACACGCTTCCTTATTTTTTAATTGCTATACCAATTGATAGTACTTTTAAGCTATTATTGGCAGCAAAATTTATCGTGAAAATTATTAACAGGCTATTTAATAGCTAGTTTGGTTATTTTGCTATTGTAGAAGTTATTTTCACATATTTAAACACTGGCTAAACCATATACAGTATTAATTTTATTGATGCTTTGTATAGTTGCTTAGTCGTTTGTTGTTATTTGGAGTATCAATGGATAAGGTTTTTATATCTCAATTACACGTCGACACTATTATTGGAGTGTACGACTTTGAAAAAGAAAGTAAACAGAGCCTTTATTTTGATATTGAAATGCTTAGTGATATTAAGCCTGCAGCCGAAAATGACGATATTAATTTAGCACTGGATTACTCAAAAGTAAGCGAACGCGTTATTAAGCACTGCACTGCAAAACCTGTTGAGTTGCTAGAGACTTTGGTTGAGCAGTTGGCTGAGATTATTTTAAGCGAGTTTAATACGCCACAAGTTACTATAAGAGTAAGTAAACCAGCAGCAGTAGCACAAGCACAAACTGTGGGTGTTGAAATTACACGTGTTAAGGCAACTGACTAAATGGCTCAAATTTATATCAGCCTAGGGTCAAATATAAATAAAGCGCATTATATACAATGTGCATTAATTGCACTTAAGCAGCACTTTGAGCACATTGTGCACTCGTCTGTTTTTGAAAGTGAAGCAGTTGGGTTTGCTGGCAATAATTTTTATAATTCAGTAGTTGGCGCTACAACTGATATGTCGCTTGCTGATGTATGCGCTTTATTAAAACAAATAGAGCGTGATAATGGGCGTACAGCGAACGACAAAAAATTTAGTCCACGAACGCTCGATTTAGATTTACTGTTTTATGATGATGTAACTTGCGATTCCCCAGCGCAATTACCACGTGATGAAATAACTAAAAATGCATTTGTATTACAACCTCTGAGTGAGGTTGCCCCAGATTTTTATCATCCTGTAGCTAAGCAAACGATTGCGCAGTTATGGAATGAATATAATAACCCTCAACAAAAGCTATGGAAGGTGGAGTTTTCTAACCTATGAGTATTATCGAAATAATTATTTTAGCCCTCATACAGGGATTTACTGAGTTTTTACCAATATCGAGTTCTGCGCATTTAATTCTCCCATCGCAAATTTTAGGCTGGGAAGATCAAGGGCTTGCGTTTGACGTAGCAGTACATGTTGGTACTTTAATAGCCGTTGTTATTTATTTTCGTAAAGAAGTAGTAGATATACTAAGCGCATGGTTTAAATCTTTTGGTAAGCAAGGCACTACCGATGACAGTAAATTAGGCTGGTGGATTATACTAGGTACAGTGCCTGCCGCTATTTTAGGTTTACTTTTAAAAGACTTTATTGAGTTATATTTGCGAAGCGCTTGGGTAATTGCTACTACCACCATTGTATTTGGTTTGTTGCTTTGGTACGCGGATGCAAAAGGGAAACAAATTAAAACTATTTATCAGCTCAATTGGAAAACGGCACTTATCATTGGTTTCGCACAAGCTGTTGCAATGATCCCGGGTACTTCTCGATCAGGTATCACGATGACCGCTGGTTTAATGTTGGGTATGAATAAGCAAAGCGCAGCGCGTTTTTCGTTTTTACTAGCGATTCCGATTATTTCTATGATGGGGCTTTATTATATTGCAGAGCTTGCACTGGGTGACCATGTAGTTGATTGGAATACATTATTGCTTGGTGTGGTGCTATCGTTCTTATCGGCTTATGCATGTATATTTATGTTTTTAAAAGTAATAGAGCGAATGGGTATGTTGCCATTTGTAATATATCGTTTATTACTAGGTGTCGGTTTGATTGTATTTTTAACGCTATAAACAAACTTAATTAGTAAAACCAAAAAAAGCACCTTTAGGTTAATGCCAGTCAGTTAAGCTGACTGGCATTTTTCTTTTTATGGGGATACTTAGATGGTTTTGGCTTAACCCATCGGGGATATCTTCTATCCTCTCGTCTAGCTGGAAGCTTAAATAAGACCAGTGTATTGAGTAAGTGCTGCCAGTGTATTGGAATGTTCCCTGGACTCATTATAGATACTGACGAGAAATACTGAATGACAGCCATCGAACTGCTAGAGAAACTAAGCTGGTTAGGCCATATCCCTGTAACTGTCGCCGCCATCGTCATTATTCTTCGTATTAAATTATAGGCGAGTAACACGCCCCATAGCTCCTGACGCACCATATCTGGACGCTTGCTTCTTAAATGGTATGCGCTATCAAGCATGGTTTGTTTGATTTCTCTAAACCCAAGTTCTATCTCCCAACGATAACAATATAATTCAACAATTTCATTACCTGGATAACGCAATCTATCCGTCATCGAGGTTAATATACGGTAGCTTTTGCCCTTTATTGTTTTACTGATTAATCTCGCTTTAATCGTTTCAGGA
>NZ_JADYXC010000031.1:0-36914 GCF_015864505.1 Pseudoalteromonas sp. SWYJ118
ATCAACGGATATTACAACAACGTTAGGCCGCATCATTATAATGCCGGTTTAGCGCCAAATGAATCTGAGGTTAGATATCAAGATTCTAAAACTGTGGCCAAATTTTATTGACCACTACAAGTTAATGGATATGCAAACGATGGAGAAAAATCGTTCACAGATAATGCCAAAAACAATATCATCACTAATAAAACCTATCCTAACGGCATTAAAAAATCAGATTGAAAAAGTAGATTTGAAACTACAAAAACTCATCAAAGAATGTGACGAATATAAGGTCAAGAATGACATTATTCAAAGTGTGCCTGGCGTTGGTAATGTTGTCGCGTTTAACTTACTTAGTGACATGCCTGAGCTTGGGTGTGTAAACAATAAAGAGGCTGCATCACTAGTTGGTGTAGCACCATTTAATCGAGAAATTGGTGCTTATCAGGGTAAACGGATGATACGAGGTGGACGACCGAAAATTAGAACCGCAATGTATATGGCAATGATGTCAGCTATCCAATGTAACCCTAAATTTAAAGCTATTTATCATCGGCTAGTCGCGGCAGGGAAACCTAAAAAAGTGGCTATTATTGCCTGTATAAGAAAGCTTATAGTAATCATAAATTCTATGGTGAGGGATGGTGTCATGTGGGATCCTAAAATGGTTTGAAATTAGGAATTGACACCATAGTCACTTGTTATAAAGCACTTGCACATTTCTTGATATTATCCTTAAAAAACAAAGCCTTCCCTTTTAACCTTAACCCATAGAAATCAAGATTAATAGTAAGCTTATTATTCGTAATACTTAAGCTTCCCGATTTAGCAACTATAATTTTTGAGTTTAACCACGACTTTACTTGATGGGATTCTAGATCCCCATTTAGGGTAGAAACCTGAAAAGTATAAATCTGATCAGAAATTGATTTGTTGCCATAATTGAAGGGTGTGTGATGGCTACCTGTAACGGTCTCTCTATTAATGATTTCAATTTGATAATTGGAGTTAGGTGTTAGACAAATACTTGCTTCGTCTAAGATTTCTGTATTAACAAATGCACAACTTGTTAAAAGGAAAAAGACATTAAGTAATAAAATTCGAATATACACTCCACGCTCCGTGTGCTTTATAACGCCTCACTAAGAGGCAAATAATGGTTGGCTAAAATAGACGACGAAGGAGTAAATAGCCAACTGTTATTTGTCCTTTTGAGTGACTTATAGTTCGACCAAGCCACTTAATTTAAAAGTAACTGACTATTATATTAAGTGGAATATGCTTCTGTTGGTTACGAATATTGAATGACAAACATCCAATGTTTTTAACAAGACGTTCGAGCCAACAGAGCACCTCGATTTCAAAACGCAGACTCAGGGATTGCCGACCAAGACTATCTATAAGACCTGCGAGAAACGAGATTTAAGCACATTCCGTCCTGAACTTTAACCGTAGGCGCTATAAAATGAAAGCATATAACGTTGATAATTTTGCTGTACTCATTGGCATTGATTGGGCCGATAAAAAACATGATATTTGTGAACACCCAACAGGCACTAATAAATATCATTACACCGTTATTAAACACACACCTGAAGCGTTGCATGAATGGGCTATGGATATTAAACAGCGTTATCCAAAGCAAAAAATAGCGATTGTTTGTGAGCTTAAAAAAGGCCCGCTTATTTATGCATTAGCTAAATACGACCACCTTACTTTATTTACCGTTAATCCTTGTGCTGTTGCTAAATACCGCCAGGCCTTTACGCCCAGCGGCGCAAAAGATGACCCATCAGATGCCTTTGTACAAGTTGAAATTCTCACGTTACACATGGATAAGCTGTCTGTCATTGAGCCTGAGTCAGCAGCTATGCGAACGCTGTCTCAGCTTGTTGAATATCGCCGAAGTTTAGTGCAAGACAGTGTCGATTTATCCAATAAAATAACAGCGACATTAAAGAATTATTACCCGCAGGCACTTGAATGGTTTAAAGAAAAGGACACGTATATATTCTGCGACTTTATTCAGAAATGGCCGTCACTCACTGCGGTTAAAAAAGCAAGAAAACAGACTTTACTCGACTTTTTTGAGAGTCATAACTCACACTATTGCGCGGTCAATAATGCACGACTAGACAGTATTAAAAATTCAATGCCATTAACTCTGGATGAAGGCGTCATTGTGCCTAATCAAATGCTCGTTGAAGTGCTTATTACGCAGTTTAAAGTGTTATTAAAAGGTATTGAAAAGCTCGATAAAGCAATAAAATCGGCTTATAAAGCCCAGCAGGATAAAAAGATATTTGATAGCTTACCCGGTGCAGGTCCACAACTCGCCCCACGTTTACTTGTTGCTTTTGGAAGTAATCGTGCGCGTTACAATGATGCTGCAGAGCTTCAAAAGTACGCGGGTATAGCGCCTGTTATTGAGCGCAGTGGTCAAAAGATGTGGACTCATTGGCGTTATAGTTGCCCCACTTTTTTAAGGCAAACATTTGTAGAATGGGCAGGCTTTTCTATTCGTTATTCGTTTTGGGCTAAAGCGTATTATGAGCAACAAAAAGCCAAGGGTAAGCCGCATAACAGCATAATTAGATCACTGGCCTTTAAATGGATAAGGATTGTATTTAGGTGCTGGAAAACGAATACACCCTACGATGAATCGACGTATTTAGCGGCCTTAAAACGCAGAGGCTCACCACTTTTAAAATTTGCAGTTAATAGCTAAATTTTACTAGTCGTCCACCTCAGGGCGTGTTGTTATATTTTTTATTGACTCAAGTTTATGTTACATAAGCTATTAGCGGGATTTGTAACAATGCTAACTTCAGCCAAATCAAATTCATGAATTTCATTTACACATTCAATACCATCATATGTGTCGCCAGAAATATGATTACAATCCCTATAATCAGAATCACAAACGGTACACTTCGATTTAGATATTAACCCGCCAATACTCATACCTTTTAAATCACCAGATTGGATTCGATCCCACGTTTCATTACATGTAACTTTGCAAGGGTCAACTCGCAAACCAACCTCATCTTCGAAAAGGTTGCACCAACCTATGACCCTTGGCGTATGTTCCAGATGAACCGGAAATGGCAGATTAGCGTATGGGCTTTGTGACAATAAGGTTTTTTTATACTCTTTTTGTGAAGTTAACATTTTATTAGTAACATTATTAATAACTTCTTTGTCTAAAGACTGACCTTCATAATTGAAAATTTCTCCATCCTTGTTCTTAATAAAGAGTTTGTCTTTTATTTCTGCTTTGCCTTTTAGTAAATCATAAATTAATGCAGTAATCAGACCAGTCCCTACGTTAAAGAGTGTTAAAAACATAGGATCAACAAGTAAACTTTCAAAGTTTTTTTGGCTGAGAATATAGAATTCTCCGTTGTACTTAGATCTGATTTTATAATCAAATCCTTGCTGACGAAGCATCTTTATTAAATGCAATTCTTCGCGAGTAATTACAGTACGATTTGGGAACTTAGCTTCATAGGGATTGAATGCATCAATCTCAACTTTTTGATTATCCACCGAACTCTCCGAAAAATATAACGCCTTGCTAAGCGGATAAAAATGGTTGGCTATAATCGCGAAGCGATGGCCAACTGTTTTTATTCCGTTTAAGCAACTTGTTAGCTGTCTTTCGTTAGAATAACGTTCATTTCACGGTAAAATTCAACGGTTGATTGTGGTGATGAATGCCCCTCTATTGAGGAGTACCATGATTGACCAACCTCGAAAAGGTCAGCAATATATTGAGCCTTTTGTCGCCATTCATCGTTTCTTTCAGGTGCAAGTAATGGTAGCTGAATAGCAAATAAATTTAGTGGCGTAATATTCCTAATAGCAAATTTTGCTTTTTCCCCTAGATCATATGCTTCAATAATTTCTAATATCGTCAAAGGCCCTAAATTCTCAAAGCACATACCAAACAATTGTTCTCTGATTTCGAACGGCGTATCTTTAGCTAATGGTGGTAAAATATTATTCTTAGGATGAATATTATTTTGAAGCATTATCCTCAAAGTCTTTAAAACTGATTTTACTTTGTGTTCGTTAAACGCCTCAAACACTGAAACCTGCGAAACAAATTGTTCCCAACACATGAGAGCATTAGCAGCAAAACCATTGTTGTCTATCAGACCATCAAATTCTTCTTTTTTTGCAGATAATGCTGAAAGATAAAATTTCTTTTTCAATGTATCTTGGGGTATTTCCTTGAGTTGCTCTTCTGTAAAATCACATGCCCAGCCAAGCTCAGGTCGATTAGCCGCAATCTCGATCATTTTTCTTATTTCTGAAGATATTCGTTCAATATTAGACCAATACATTCTAGGCCAATCTGATGGATTAATAATGCCATTTGCATCAGGTAATTGAGAAGGGGGGATTCCGATATCAACTAAATCTGGCCTAGCTTGAACACCTTCTAATCCAGTAAGGGCAATATAGAACATCATATTTCCGTTTACCCATTCGAAACGCTCTAAATCTTTAGACGTAAGTTTGCGAGTATCGGTTGGAAAACCTCTTTCATTTATCCAATCAAGTTGGTCTTGCTTCAGGTTACCTGTAGCAGTTTCCCAACTAGCATGAACAATAGCATTACGAATATATTTTATTGCTAGGTAGTCGTCGAACACTTTCGCCTGAACATTGATCCCTTTTTCAACGAAAACCTCTCGAAGATTCTTTATACGATTTTCATTAGATATACCCGAAGCAAAGTACTCATTCAAAATATTAAAGTTATCACGTTCACACCACCGTTCTAGCATTGCTTCTATGCTTCCAATCATCATAATTGAATAAATTCTACAGAAAGAAGCGTTGCACAAATCGTGATGTTCATTGCGAAGAGGATGTGTAAGTAGAGCTACACGTGCTTCTTTAAGATATATAAGATCATCAGAATATGTATCAGTAAATTCATCAATTTCCATTATTATGCCTCGGATTACTAGTTATAAAGACTGACAGCTAACGCCTTGCTAAGAGGCAAAAAATTGTTGGCTAAAATAGCGACGAAGGAGCAAAAGCCAACTGTTTTTTGTCCTTTTAAGCAACTTGTTATGAATTACCTACTCTAGGTAAAGGTTTTTTATCTATGATTTTAAAGGTACTTAAATTAACTATCATTGAAAAGACTTCGTTATTATTGATAAATACCACAAATAAATTACCTTCTAAATTTAGGTTGGACTCTACAATTTTGTTGTAACCTTCAATGATTTCTATGTAATTAGAACCATCTATCTTACTGAGTGCAAAAGTGCGCTTATCTAAACTATCAAACTTACCATCTTGATTAGTATCACTATTAATAATCTCATACGACAAAGCCAAAGCTTTTGAATTACGAGAATTCTCATAACTCGAGACAACCTTTATGTCAGTAATTAGTTGATTAACTGATTTAAAAAGCCACTTTGAATTATTAGTTTTACCGTTAAGGAAAAGAGCATTTTTAGACCGCGTTTTTGTGTAATAACCGCGACTTCCTCCAAATCCTTCAACAATAGTTCCCTTTGATTCAACATCTAACTTTTCAGATTCCAAAGGAATATAATAGAAATCACTTTCACCAATTTTATTTGGATGGCCAAGACTCCACTTTTCTTCACCTGCTTCGTCTTCTGCAAGGTTTAGAGTGAGAGGTTCAATATATTCTTCTTTAAAAAGGCTGGAGACTAATTCATAACTAATAAATATAGTTCCTATGGAAATAGCTATAAACGCCACCAACCCATTAAAATTCCATATCCATTTAAAAAAACGTTCAGACTTCATACGACTCCTTGTAATTCATAACGCCCCAATAAGGGGCTAAAAATTGTTTGCTAAAATGTTGAGGAACGAAACAGCAAACTGTTTTTAGTCCCGCTTAATTGGCTTGTTAGCATTTAACTGCACTTAATTTCAGCTTTCTTCCAGGGATGATTGAATGAAACACCTGAAGTACCACCAGCAAAGGAGTTATTCTTTCCCAATTCTGAAGTTACTTCAGTGTAGCCATTTGGACATAATTCATTCGCGCGCGTAGTCCAGAAAGTATTCACGGTTTCAGGTGAAGTAGTTCCATTACCCAAATACTCAATATAATAGTGATTCTCGCCTAATACTTTGTCTTTGTAGCCGCCTGACCATGTGTATGCCTGATAACCTGTAGCACAACCAGATAATAACAATAACCCTATAATTGATACGATAAACTTCATTGTTTCTCCAAACTTGTTTTGAATGCTAACAGCTTATTGAACACCACTTTGGGGGTTTATAACACCCCAAAACGGCGTATATTACATTGCTTAATAATTCCACTAAACAACTTCTATGTAAACAGGTAATTACGTATTTTGTAAAGTTATTGTTGTTAAAATACACCAAAACGACTTTTAATAATGTTATTGGACAAAACACGAACGACTGTCTATATATACAGTATGTTTTTAAAAGTTGAATATCATTTATGAAATCTCTCTTTCTAACCATGATTAAAGACCATATGTATAGCAAACGGTATGCAAAGAGCACTATTGAAGCTTATCTTTTTTGGATAGCTAGCTATATCCGCTTTAATAATATGCAGCACCCAAGCTCTATGGGAGACACTCAAGTAGAATCGTATTTGAACCATTTAGTAAACTCGCAAAACGTAGCGCAAGGCACACAAGCGCAGGCACTAAATGCGCTAAGTTTCCTATATAAAGAAATAATTAAGAGCCCCCTTTCATTATCATTAGACTTTGTAAAAAGTGAACGCCCAAGAAAACTACCCGTTGTGCTTACTCAAACAGAAGTTTCAGCGCTATTTAAACACTGTGTAGCAAAGCATTATTTACCCTGTGGATTACTTTATGGCAGTGGTATGCGATTAATGGAGGTACTGCGTTTACGAGTTCACGATATTGACTTTGACTATAACTGCATTCGAATTTGGGATGGCAAAGGAGGTAAAAATCGTGTTGTAACGCTTGCAGTAGAGCTCATACCGCAATTACGTTCTCAAATACAATTAGTTGATAGTTACCTGCAATTAGATCTGAAAAACCCCTTATATAGCGGCGCTTATATGCCGCATTTGTTACGTAAAAAATATCCAAACCATAATAAGCAGCTGGGATGGCAATATTTATTTTCATCACATAAATTAAGTCTTGATCCCGAGAGTAAGCAATTAAGGCGCCATCATATCGATGAAAAGCAATTACAACGCGCTGTTAAAAAAGCCGCTTTTGATGCACATATTAACAAACACGTTACGCCACATACTTTGCGTCACTCTTTCGCTACGCATTTGCTGCAAAGCGGCGCTGATATCCGCACAGTACAAACACAACTAGGTCACAGTGACGTCCGTACCACACAAATTTATACTCATGTATTGCAGCAAGGTGCTAACGGGGTTGTTAGCCCTTTTTCAAGATTATAAGCGTCTCTTTTTAATCCTCTACAGATACATATTCACTTTCAAACCAATACCGTCATCTATTTCCATTTTAAAAACATAAAAAAGCCCCGCTTGTTTTTACACAAGCGGGGCTCCACACTAATACTTTTCAAAAATAAAAGCGCCGATACTGCGGGCGCTTTGCATCATTGAATTTTATTACTTTAACTTACTGATTAACTACGCTTTTAAGCGGATTAATCGGCTGTGCGTTATCGTCTAGTAGGTTCATATCAAAATCGAACTCATCTACACGAATCGCTTTTTCACGTTTGATGTTGTAATCAATTAACTGAATGTGTTCAGCTTGCGTGATTACGTTTGCCGCTAGTGCGTTATCAAGCGTGATGTTAAAGCGTATACCTGGTTTAATTACTTTAGCACGTAATGCTTTTTTAACTTTAGCCAGTTCGCCAAGTGATGCCATTTTAGCTTTGTAAGCTTGCTCATTAATATGATGGCCATCGCCCACTACTGGTTTAACTAAATGCGTGATTTGCGCTTTAAATGCGGTATCTAGCTGAGCTTGCTTAGCTAGTTCGCGGATTAAATTGTCACTAATTTTTGGCATTTTAGTTGAGTAGTTCATTGTAATAAAACGAATAAACTTACGTGTACCACTTGCAGGGAAGTTATCTAAAAACTTATGCAATGCTTCTTCAGCACTTTGTAGTGCAAAACGAGTCGCGTAATGGAAATAAGGTGCTGCTTGCTCACGGTCACTACTTGATACTTTTTGCTCGTAGTATTTAATTGATGCCATAGCTGCATATAAGAAGCTCATTACATCGCCTAAACGTGCCGATAGCATTTCTGCTTGTTTTAACTTACCGCCAAGTACAAGTAACGAAAAGTCTGCGTACACTGCAAGTTTTGCAGATAATTTATGTACTGCTTTTTCGTAGTCGCGTACTTCTGGTAATTCAGAATTAGCACTTGCTGTAAATGGTAAAACACCTAAGCGGAAAGCACGTAAGCTGTTTGCTGTGCTGTAGCCAATTGTTTTACGTAAAATACCGTTAAATTCTTTATCTGCGCCTTTGTCTTCGCTGTGAATTGACTCAACCATAGATTGTAAATATGGGTGACAACGCATAACACCTTGACCAAAGATCATTAGGTTACGTGTAAGAATATTCGCGCCTTCTACCGTAATGGCAATAGGTTGTGCAACATAACCACTTGCTAATGTATTTTGTGGGCCATTTTGAATCGCTTTACCTGCTTGAATATCCATTGCTGAATCAAGTACGTCGCGACCAAGCTCTGTCATGTGGTATTTAGCGATTGCGGTTACTACTGATGGTTTTAAGCCCATGCCTAAGCCTTCAGTTGTAAGTACGCGCATTGCTTCTTGTAGGTATGTTTTACCTGCAATGTCGGCTAGTTTTTCTTGAATACCTTCAAACTGACCAATGGCTAAACCAAACTGTTCACGCACTGCTGCGTATTCAGATGCTGATTTAAATGCAACTTGCGCGGTACTAACACCTAGCGCAGGTAATGAAATACCACGGCCAGCACCTAAACAGCTAACCAGCATTTGCCAACCACGGCCGATGTTTTTCTGTCCACCAATAACAAAATCCATTGGTACAAATACTTTGTTACCACGCGTAGTACCGTTGTAAAAACGAATACCCATTGGGTCATGGCGATTACCAAGCTCTACACCTGGGTGCTCTTTTGGAATAAGTGCACAGGTAATACCTAAGCTTTCTTTGCCACCTAATAAACCATCAGGGTCCATTACTTTAAAGGCTAAACCAAGTACGGTAGCAATAGGTGCAAGCGTTATATAGCGCTTGTCCCATGTGACTTCAAGGCCAAGTACTTCTTCGCCTTTATACATGCCTTTAGTAACTGTACCAATGTCTGGAATGCCACCTGCATCAGAACCCGCTTCTGGGCTTGTTAATGCAAAACATGGAATATCTGTACCATTTGCTAGGCGTGGTAAGTAATGTGCTTGTTGTTCTTGCGTACCAAAGTGAAGTAATAACTCACCCGGGCCTAACGAGTTAGGAACCATTACGGTTACCGCAACTGCTGAGCTTTTAGTCGCAATTGTGCCAACAATAGTAGAGTTTGCATAAGGGCTAAACTCTAAACCACCAAACGACTTAGGAATGATAAGCGAGAAAAAACGCTCTTTTTTCAAAAATTCTAAGATGTCATTTGGTAAATGAATGCCGTTTTGAATCACTGAATCGTCAATCATGCCCAATAACTCTTTTACTGGACCGTCTAAGAATGCTTGCTCGTCTGCGCTTAATGTAGCAGCAGGTACGTCGCGAAGTGCACTGAAATCAGGTTTACCTTGGTAGATAGAACCTTCAAGCCATACATCACCCGCGTCTAGCGCTTCTTGTTCTGTGATAGAAATACTTGGTAATACTTTTTTTAGTTTTGTACGTAAACTCATGATTGAACTCATCCGACCAGCTAAATAATACCTACATTACGTCATAAAAAATCGTTTAGATCAATTGCTCTATTCAATTAATTAACAGTTTTTTCAATTTATTTTCTTTACCTGAACGTAAACTGTTGAAACACAAAGGCTTACAGTTGTACGCTGAAAAAAAGTATTTTGATTAAAATGATGAATAAAACAGCAAAAGCTCTAGCGCTGTATCTATTTTTTTATGGGCATAAAAAAACGCAGCACAAATAGGCTACGTTTTTATTCAATTTGTAGAGGCTACATTATTAGTTAATCTAGCTAAAACTACCTAAATTTAAATCAAATTGTATAAGCGCTTCACTTAGCAACTTTAACAACTTGCTTGCCGGTAAAACCACCAGCAAGTTGTTTATTAAGCGCTTGCGATACTGAGTCAGCACTAAAATCTACGGGCGTTATTTCTGGGTGTTTAATGTCGCCACTAACAGCGCCTTCAAGTAACAGGTTGCCCATAAAACTCAAACGTTGTTGTGCACATAAACTATTAGCAAGCCATGCTCCACCAATTGATACTACGCTAATATTAGGCGCTCGGTGATACATTAAGTCTTGATCAAAACAAGGGAGCGGATTTAAGCAGGCAATACGTCCGCAAAAACGCATTAACTCAATATTACGCTGAGTACACTCACCACCAATCGTATCAATAACCGCATCAAAGCCTTGTGGGCCAAGTTCTCTGCGGATTTTTTCGCATAGCTTTTTATCGCTATAGTCAAAAACCACATCAGCGCCTAACTGCTTAACCAACTTATGATTACGCTTTGATGCTGTGGTAAATACGTCTGCACCGCGCTGTTTTGCATATTGAATAGCAAACTGCCCTACCGCTCCGGCTCCGCCTTCAATAAAAATAGTATCGCCTTCACTAATGCCTATTTTATCTAAACTAATAAGTGCTGCCATACCGGCGCATGGAAGTGTTGCTGCAATGGCCGGGTTTAAACCGCTTGGCACAACCGACACTGCAAAGTTAGGTACCTTGGTGTATTCGCTCAAAGCACCTTGCTCACCAATGTTGGCATGCCACATAACGCGCTGGCCAACATTTGGAAACACACCTTTATTAGCTTTAACCACAACACCTACGGCATCTAAGCCTAAAATGTGTGGATACTGCCATTTACAAAAGCCTGTTTTAGCAAATTGACCATCAACTGGATTTAAACCAACGTACTCTACTTTTACAAGCAGCTCGTTATCTGCACAAATAGGAACAGGCAGCTCAGCATCCGCTAAGTCAATTGCTTCATTTGGTTCTGGCAGTACAATAGCGCGCATAGTTTGCGGGATAATGTATTCATGTAAATTTTCAGTATTTGGCATCAATATAACTCTACTTATTAGTGTCGTTTAACGCATAACTCCATTGCCCATTAAATGACTGGTAAGCATTTACTTTGGCAAGCAGTGAAGAAATTGTTGTTTCAACAGCATTTTCTTGTGCTATTAAAACATCCTGGCGCGCATCTAACAACTCAAGGTAAGGAATTTGACCTTCTTCGTACATTGCTTGTGCTTGTAAAAATGCTTTATTAGCAAAGTCATAACGTTCATCGGCAAAGCGTTTTTGCTGTGCTTGATTGACCAACAATTGCAGTGAAAGTTCACTTTCACTTAGTGCAGTTAATACTACTTGTTGATAATCTCTGTACGCAGCTTCACTTAAAAACTGTTGCGCGTCACGCTGCGCTAAAAGCGCAGGATAACTTAAAATAGACCACTGTAACTGCGGCGCTACTTGCCACTGTTGATCGGTATTTTTTAAGCCTGTGCTATCTATACTCACAACCCCTGCAAATGCAGATAAGCTAATATCGGGTAATAACGCTTTGCTAGCTGCAACACTTAAACTATTTGCTTGGCTAAAGTCAAACAGCGCGCGGCTAATATCTGGACGTAAGGCAATGGCATTATTAGCGTTTTTTAGTGCTACGCTAAAGTCACGTTCAAGCACGCCTTGCTCGTTTTCAATAGCAATATTTTGCGCTAGCTTACCGCTTAGTACTGCAAGCGCAGATAAATCGCTGTATTTTGCATACTCAATAGCAGGCATTAATGCTTGTTGCTGCCTAAGCTGCGCCATCGTACGGTTTAAATCAAGCTCGTTAGCTACACCTTCATCAACTCGTGCCTGTAAAACGTCAATACTTTGCTCAAGCGCTTCAATTTGAAGTGTAACAATGTGTTGTTTTTCAACATTCCCTTGGTAACTTACAAAGCCTTTAACGACTGACGAAACAACTTCAATTTGTAATAAGCGTACTTGCTCTGCTTGGCTCATGGCCGATGCATTTGCTGCATCAACCAACGCCGTTATGCGACCAAATAAATCTAGTTGCCAATCAAGTGCAACGTTTGCACTTGATTGGCGGTCAAACACGCTTGGTGCATCGCTTCGAGCTGCGCCAACATTTACGCCACCTTGCGGCAGGTATTGGGCTTTTTGCTCTCCTAATCGCGCTAATGCACTTTTAAGTGTTAACTGGCTTGTTTGCAAATTATAGTTATTTGCAAGCGCACCAGTAACAAGCTCATTTAGTTGATCAGAATTAAGCTTTTTCCACCAGTTTGTCTCATCAGCAACGCTAACGTTACTAGCAATATTAGCTTTAGCAACAAATTCGTTAACGGCTTTTTGCTCGCTCATGGTGTCTATTTTACTCGCACATCCTGCTAAAAACGCAGCAACTAATACTGCACTGGCGGTCAGACTTGTTTTAAGTCTTTTTTGCATTAATTTAGTCATGAGTATTCTCCTGCGCTTTCTCTTTTTTGTTAGTCACTAACATATAAAATACCGGCGTAAACAATAGGCCAAACACGGTTACACCTATCATCCCTGAGAATACTGCGTTACCCATTGCGTGTCGCATTTCGGCGCCCGCACCGGTAGCAAGAACTAACGGTATAACACCTGCTGTAAATGCAATTGAGGTCATTAATATTGGGCGCAAGCGCATACGACATGCCTCAAGTATTGCCTCTAAGTGCGTTAATCCTGAGTCGTGTCTGTCTTTTGCAAACTCAACCATCAATATCGCATTTTTAGAGGCCAACGCAACCAGTACTATTAACGCTATTTGGGTGAATATGTTGTTGTCAGAGCCAACAAACCACACACCTAACAAGGCTGAGAAAATAGTCATTGGTACAATTAATATAATTGCCAGTGGTAAACGTAAGCTCTCGTACTGCGCTGCAAGTACCATAAATACAAGTAATACAACTAGCGGAAATACATAAACCATGGTGTTACCGGCAAGTACTTGTTGGTACGTTACTTCAGTCCACTCATATTCAATACCTGTTGGTAGTGTGTCTGCGAGTACTTTTTCAATAGCAACTTGTGCTTGATCAGAGCTGTAACCTGGTGCTGGGCTACCATTTAGTTCTGCACTTGGGTAACCGTTGTAATGCATGACTCGGTCAGGACCAATTGTTGGTGTAACTGTTAATACAGAGCCTAGTGGCACCATATTTCCTGAGCGGTTACGTACTTTTAGATTAAGTATTTGATCAGGGTCTAAGCGGTAGTCAGCATCAGCCTGTGCATTTACTTGGTAGGTACGGCCAAACATATTAAAGTCATTTACGTACACAGAGCCTAAGTAAATTTGCAGTGCGTTAAATACTTCATCAAGTGGAATACCTTGAATTAGCGCTTGCTCACGGTCAATATCAATATCCATTTGTGGAACTTGAATACGGAAACTCGAGTACAAGCCCATTAATGCTGGGTCTTGTTGCGCTTTACCGATAACAGCTTGCAGACTATTAAATAAGGCTTCAAATCCTTTATTTGCTCTGTCTTCTATTTGCAGTTTAAAACCGCCGGTAGTGCCTAAACCTTGAATTGGCGGCGGTGGAAATACCGCTACAAATGCTTCATCAATGGCAGCAAAACGTTTATTCAACTCGGCAGCAATCGCCATCGCTGATTGGCTTGGGTCGGTACGTTTGTCAAAGCTTTCAAGTGGTGTAAATACAATGCCGCTGTTAGGGCTATTAGTAAAACCGTTCACTGATAAGCCAGGAAAAGCAACTGTATGTGCAACGCCTGGTACTTCTAATGCAATTTGCTGCATTTGAGAAAGCACATCTTCAGTACGATCAAGGCTTGATGCATCAGGTAACTGCGCAATAGCCACTAAATACTGTTTATCTTGCTGTGGAATAAAGCCACCCGGTACGGTATCAAATAACTTAATTGTGCCACCAACAAGTGCTATGTAAGCCACCATAACAACAACGGTCATACGAATTAGTTTTTGTACCAGTTTTTCGTAACCTTTAGCACCACGATTAAATACGCGGTTAAATGGTTTAAATAACCAACGACCAAACAATTTATTAAGTAAACGCGTGAACGCATCTGGTTTTGCATCGTGCGATTTTAATAACAATGCAGCAAGCGCAGGCGATAACGTTAATGAGTTAAACGCTGAGATAATAGTCGAAATAGTAATTGTAAGTGCAAATTGCTTATAAAATTGACCTGATAAACCGGTAATAAACGCAGTAGGAATAAATACAGCACTTAGTACTAGCGCAATGGCAATAATAGGGCCTGTTACTTCACTCATTGCAACGCGGGTTGCTTCAAGTGGCGATAAGCCTTTTTCGATATTACGCTCTACGTTTTCAACAACTACAATCGCATCATCTACAACAATACCTATGGCCAATACTAAGCCAAACAACGATAAGGTATTAATTGAGACACCTAACCACTGCATTACGGCAAACGTACCAATAAGTGAAATAGGCACAGCAATTAGCGGAATAATTGATGCACGCCATGTTTGTAAAAATACAATAACAACAATAACTACCAATACAATTGCTTCAAGCAAAGTGGCAATTACCGCGTCAATTGAGCCGCGAACAAATACCGTTGGATCGTACACAATGTCGTATTCAACACCGGTAGGAAAATCTTTAGATAAGCGCGCCATTGTTTCGCGTACTTGATCAGATAGCTCAATAGCGTTAGAACCAGGGCGTTGAAATATTGGCATTGCAAGTGCTGGTTGATTATCAAGCTCTGCTCGAAGTGAGTAAGTGTCTTGACCTAAATCAACACGGGCTATATCAGATAAACGCGTTAACTGACCCTCGTCGCCTACTTTAATAATAACTTGTTCAAATTCTTCAATACTGTTTAAACGACCTTTAACGTTTAACAATATTTGAAACTGACTGTCGTTTGAAATTGGTTGCGCGCCTAAGCTACCTGCAGCAACTTGCTGGTTTTGCGAGCGAAGTGCTGTTACTACATCTGTTGCTGTTAATTCGCGTGCAGCCAGTGCATCTGGGTTTAGCCATACTCGCATTGAGTATTTGCCGGCACCAAACATGCGAATATCACCTACGCCCGGTAAACGCGCAATTTCATCTTTAATGTTTAAATCGGCATAGTTAGATAAGTACGCTGTGTCGTGCGTTTTTTCAGGTGAATATAAATGCACTACCATGGTTAAATCTGGTGATGACTTTTCAGCCACTACGCCTAAGCGTTGTACTTCTTCTGGTAAACGCGGAAGCGCACTGTTTACACGGTTTTGTACTTGTACTTGAGCACGGTCTAAATCGGTACCTAATGCAAATGTCACCGTTAGTGTCATGCGGCCATCACTGGTACCTTGCGAGAACATATATAACATGTTTTCAGTACCGTTAATTTCTTGCTCCAGCGGTGTGGCAACTGTTTGCGCAATAACGGTCGGGTTAGCACCTGGGTAATTAGCGGTAACAACCACTGTTGGAGGAACTACTTCTGGGTATTCACTTACTGGTAATTGGAATAGTGATATACCACCAGCAATTAAAATAACCAATGACAGCATGGCCGCAAATATTGGACGCTGTATAAAGAAATGCGAAAATTTCATCAATAAACCTTATTGCTTAGCCACAAATTGTGTGTTGTCATTTGACAATGTAAATGCCACACCACTTGTATCAATTGTTACTGTTTGCGGAGAGATTGGCATACCAGGGCCTACGCGAGCTGGACCATTTACAGCAATAACATCACCTTCATTAAGGCCCGATGTAACCGCACGTAATGCACCGTAACGCTCACCAGTAGTGATTAGTTTGTATTCAAGTACGTTGTTTTCACCAACCGTTAATACGAAGCGATTTTTTAAGTCGGTACCAATTGCACGTTCTGGGATAATAATCGCGTCGCTAATAGAATTTGCAGCCAGCTTTATACGTGCAAACGAGCCTGCGCGTAATTGGTTGCTGTCTTCATTAAATACTGCACGTACACGTAATGTACCTGTTGATGAATTAATTTGGTTATCAATAAAGTTAATGTAACCTTTGTATGCAAAATCGCTTTGACCCACTTTTTGCATTACAACAGTTTGCTGACTCGCAGCAGTAACATCATTAAAAGAGTGATTCCATGTGCGTTCATCAACATCAAAATAAGCGTACATTGCTTGGTTTGAAACAATTGACGTTAATACGCTTTGGCCCGCAAGTATGTTATTACCTTTGGTAATATTTGCGCGAGAAATAATGCCATCAATTGGTGATACAACTGACGTAAACTCTAAATCAAGCTCTGCTGATGTAAGCTGTGCTTGAAGTGCAGAAAGCTGTGCTTCGCGTTGGCGTAGTGTTGAAGTACGCGCTTGTGCTTGCTCAGTAGAAATTGCTTTACGGTCTAATAATCGTACCGCACGTTTGTCTTCACTTTTAGCTTGCTCTAGAGCGGCTTCAGCGCTGTTGATTTGCGCTTTTAAACTAGCAACCACAGCAGCAAATGGACGAGAATCTAATTGAAATAAAACATCGCCTTCTTTAACCACGTCGCCTTCTTTAAATTCAATGCTATCGATTATTCCCGACACACGCGGCATTAAAGCAACTTCTTGTGGAGACTCTAAACGAGTTGTATATGTGTGCCAGCTTTGTACTGGCTTAACAAGCACCTGTGCTACATCAATTGGTTGAAGTTGCTGTGCAGGTGCTGATTGAGCCGTGCTCTCATCAGCACAACCTGCTAGTGTTAAAGATGCCGCAGTAAGTGCTGCAGCAATTAGATGTTTGTTCATGAAGACGCTCCATTGTTGATTAGCCTCGCATAATACGGATTTAACCCGTGTGTAAAAACCATAGATTTTTAAATTCATTAATGCCAAAATGGCATCAATAGATTAGTTAAGGTGTAATAATGGATACAACAAGTCGACTTTTAATGTTACTTGAAGTGGTTGAGCAAGGCTCTTTTGCAAAAGCTGCAGAATTACGCAACATAGATCGCTCTGTTATATCTAAGCAAATTAGCCGTTTAGAGGATGAGCTAGGCGTTAGGTTACTTAACCGCACAACGCGTTCGTTTTCGCTCACAGCGGCGGGCGCCGAAATGATCAAAAAAGCCGCTGAGCTTAGAGAGTTGCTCGGCGAAACAGTACGCATGGCTGAAAACTACCATTTAGAGCCACGCGGGGTGTTAAAAATCACGTCATCAACATTGATTGGCAGGCGTTATTTGCAACCTGTACTTAATGATTTCCAAAAACGCTTTCCGCAAGTAGAAGTTGAACTGCGCTTAGACGATAGATTGGTTGATATCGTCTCTGAAGGGTTTGATTTAGCATTTCGTGTTGGTGAGCCAAAAGATTCATCCCTTATTGCACGTAAAATAGCGCGTAATCGCTTACTCATTGTTGCAGCACCAGAGTACATAGACACTTATGGTATGCCCAAAACAATGGAAGATTTAGCACAATTGCCAGCAGCAAGCTACGCCAGTAACTCTATTCGGATAGATGCAATAGATTACTACAACAGTAAAGGTGAGCCCTGCGAGCAAAAAATAAAAAGTGTGTTTAGAGCAAACGATGCAGAGTCATTACTGATGAAAACACTATCGGGCACCACTTACTTTGTCGCCCCTGCATTTATTATTGGTGATGAAATATCACAGGGTAAACTAGTGCCTTTATTAACTGATGTGAAACTCATGGAGTTTAGTGCGATGTATGCCGTGTATCCGCATCGAGATTTACCGGTAAGAACTCGGTTATTTTTTGATGCTGTACGCGAACATATAGGAAAAGATAAACCAATTTGGGAAAACGGGATCCCTAACTTCGAGCAAATGTACTAGGTAATGTATTAGGTAAGGTAACTTAAGCAACTACCGCCTCACAGTCGTGCTCTTTTTTAAGCTTACAATACACTTTATTACGACCAAATTGTTTTGCTTTGTATAACTGTTTATCCGCTTGGTTTACAAAGCTTTCCAATGAATTAGTACTTTTAAATTTTGCGATTCCAATACTCGTTGTAATATTGATAGCAAGGCCATCAATATCAAAAGTTGTATTTTCAAAACGTGCTCTTATTTGTTCAGCGGCGTCTAGTGCAGCCTCTTCATTTGCAAAAGAGCTAAATAAAGCAAACTCTTCACCGCCAACTCTAAATACGTACCCTCTGCCAAGTGCAACCCTTAGTAAAGTGGCCACTTCGACAAGTACTTGGTCACCCACGCCATGTCCGTGCTCGTCATTTACTTGTTTAAAAAAGTCTAAATCGAGTAAAAATAAATATAACTGTGACTTATCTTGTAGTTCTACTTCAAAGTAGTGGCTCATTGAAAGGCGATTACCTGTACCCGTTAATGGATCAAGTAACGCTAAATTTTTAAGTCGCTTTGAAAAATTCGAACGACTCCCTTCAAAAACATGAGATATCGCCCAAATACTAAAATAAGCACAAATTAAATTTAGGGATAAGTTAAAGGTTTCAAAGGGTGAAAGAGTAGATTTACTCCCTAAAATAAACACTTGGATAGCTAATAAAGTTGCAGAGAAAATTACACCATATTGTTTACCTAACAACAGGTAGTACAAAATAGGTAATGCAAACGACCATACAAATACACCGTTACGAGGAGATGCTAAAGCGGTAGCTAAAATAACAATAAACGTTACAAGTGCACACATCACAACGGATTGCCAAAACTGTAGTGGACAACGTGTAAGTGAAATATAAGTAAATATACAATAAATGGAAAAACAGATTTCGATATAGCCAAGCAGTGGAAAGTTATTTACGGTTAAATTAAGCCCCGCAAATCCAGCTGATAAAAAACCAAAACAAAGACACATCCCTCTAAGGACGTCTTTTCTTAATGATTTAGTGCTATTAAGAGCTGCGATATCCATTCTAATCACTTAACAAAAAATAAAAATTAAGTTTAACGGGAAAATATAATTTAACAAGCCTTGTCGATATAAAACCATGTAGATAAACCCTGTTATTACCTTTTTTTAGGATAATGTTATGCATTTTAGGGGCATGTTTGGCATTTTAGCTTCATCAAGCAACCTTAATAACTAGCCACCTAGCATAGATAAATTAGTCGTAATACCTGTATTACCTTGATGTAAAAGATGAGTTGGTTTTTTAGTTTTAATATAACGCGATAGCAATGCCATTAACTCACTATTAGAATTATCATTCATATATTCTCTTAGTGATATCCCCTCTTCAGAGAATAAACATAAATGCAGATTCCCTTTGGCTGTTACTCTTAACCTATTACAGGTACTACAAAAGTCATTGCTGTAAGGCATGATCAAACCAATTCTGCCTTGGTAATCAGGATGTGCAAACTCTTGAGCAGGACCTGCTGATGCACTACGCGCAACTTGCTGCCACCCCGTTTGTAATAACTGAGCTTTTAACACCTGACCAGAAACATGGTTAGCATCAAAAAAGGCTTTGTTATCGTTTGTTTGCATCAACTCAATAAAGCGAATAGTAACGGGGCGATGTTTAACCCAATTTAAAAACGTATCAAACTCTTGCGCGTTATATTGCTTCATAAGCACACTGTTTATTTTTACCGAATCAATCCCTGTTTCAATCGCGGTATCAATACCTTTCATTACTGAGGTAAATTTATCGTGCCCAGTAATAGTGTTAAACATGCGTGGGTCTAAGGTATCAATGCTTACATTAATTGCATTTAAGCCGGCATCTACCCAGTTATGAATGTTTTTATGGAGAGAAAAGCCATTGGTGGTCATTGCAATTTTTTTAATACCTGCAATATCTTTTGCGGCGCGAATAACATCTATAAAATCTTTACGTAAGGTGGGCTCTCCGCCAGTGATCCTTACTTTTTCAATACCATGGTGAGCAAATGCTTTAAGCGTATTACTAATTTCATTCACACTTAAAAAACCACGGTCACTCCCGCCTTGATAACCGTCGGGTAAACAATAAACACACTTAAAATTGCATACGTCAGTAATAGACAAACGCAAGTAACTAAACTCTCGCCCTGTTGGGTCGATTAGCATAAACAAACCTTAACTAATATCAATAAGCCATCACTACCTAAACTGCTTTAGTTATTGATATAAAATAATAATTACAAAAATACGTGTAATAGCTAAAGGAACCTTCTAAAACAGGCCCCTTTAACTATTTTAATTATGCTTTACGCATCCAAGCCTTTTTTAACTGCGCTTGGCTTCATTGGTAGGTCACGTAAACGCACACCTACGGCATTAAATACGGCATTACCTATGGCTGGCGCAACACCTATAACCCCAGGCTCACCTAAACCAACCGGAAACTCATCACTTTGTAAAAATTCAATGTCTATATCTGGTACATCTTGCATTCTTAGCGGTAAATAAGTATTAAAGTTAGTAGCCGATACTTGCCCATCTTTATACGTATTTGACTCGTGTAAAGCAAGGCTGCTGCCCCATAATAATGAGCCTTCAATTTGTGCCAATGCCCCATCAGGATGAATAATTAAGCCTGCATCTACAACAACATAAAGCTTTTTAAGCGTTATTTTACCACTATCACGGTTAACATGAACATGTGCTGCGGTTGCAAGCCAAGCTGGCATTGTGCGCTCTTGCCCCGAACTCACTGAAAAACCAATGCCTTCATCTTTCGCTAATTTAACAGAAGCGACTTTATCAGACACTGTTTTAAGTACATTACGTAAACGTAGCGCTCCACCAACACTCTCAGGTGCTTTACCTGCTTGCTTGCCTTTACCATCTAACATTTCGATTCTAAATTGAACCGGATCTTTGCCTTGCTTATGGGCAATTTCGTCAATAAACGACTCAAGGCTCCATGCAATCCAACCTGGTCCTACTGAGCGTAACCAGCCTGGAGTAAAGGTGCTTTGTGCAACTTCGTTATTAATAGCACGTGCTCGATGACTACTCATGCTATACCAATGATCGGCGCCCGATGCTGAAAACGCATCAAATTTACCTTTACCATCAACACCTGGAGCTAAAAACCCGGGTGCCATTGCTTTGGTAGGCCAACCTGCCGCAAATGCATGTTCCATTCCTGTGAAAGTGCCGTTTTTATCAAACGATGCTGTCATTTTTGCTGCAGATGCAGAGCGAGACTGATCAAATAAACTATCGTCCGCGCGTGTAAATACTAGCTTTACTGGTTTACCTACTGCTTTAGCAGTTAGGGCTGCCGGTACAGTCCAATCACCAAATAGTCGGCGACCAAAGCCACCGCCTAAATAATAAGGGCGAATAATTACTTTCTCTTGAGCTACTTCAAGTGCTTTTGCAATAGCGGGTAACGTAAGAGATTGCCATTGGTTCCCCGTATGAATAATCCAATTACCGTCTTTAAATTCGGCTAACGCATTGAGTGGCTCTAGCTGATAATGACTCGCTGTTGCTGTGGTATACATTGATTCTAACGATTCATTGGCATCGGCTTGGGTTTTCTTTATATCGCCGTCATCAACAAACAAAGTACCGGAGTCGCTTTGCTCGCACAATCGTTTACCTTCATTTTGAATATCAGCTTCAGATATATTTGCCGACTCACCCTTTTTATAACTCACCTTTAAAGCATCTACTGCTTTAATGGCACTTGGGTAGTTGTCCGCAAGAACAACAACCCAGCCTTGCACTGTGTTACTAGGGTCATTTAAAACTTCATAACCTTTGTAGCCTTTAATCGCTTTTGCTGCACTATCGTCAACATTTGTCACCGTACTGCCATAACGGGTTGGCGGTATTACTGGGCGCGCGTACAACATGCCTTCAACTTCTACATCTATCCCATATACTGCGGTGCCATTTGTTTTAGCCGGTATATCGAGCGCTTTAAAGTCTTGTTTAAGACCCGTTAAGTGACGTTTATTAGCTGATTTTAGTGGCAGGTTTGCAACTTCATCACTGGTAAATGTGCGATTAAACTCGCCTTTTTTAACAATGTCAGCGTAACTAACCGATTTATCACCCGATACAATATAACCTTTTTCAGCGTGGCATTTATCCGCAGCCATACCTAGCATTTTCGCGCCTGCGTCTATTAACGCAATTCTGCCCGCAGCACCCGCCTGCGACAGTGGCTTAAAGCTTTGGAACACTGACCACGAACCACCGGTAACCATGTAGCCCCATTTTTCGTGAGTATCTACGTAGGTAATTGATACTTTATCCCAATCACATTCAAGTTCATCAGCTACAATGCGCGCAAGTGCAGTACCGATATGTTGACCCATTTCAGCTTTAGCAATACTTACTTCTACGGCGCCATCGCTGCTCATAGTCCACCAAATAGTCGGTGAAAAAGCCTGTTGTGCAATTGATTCTTTTGCACTGAGCGAACCCGAAAACAACGCAGGGGCGAACGCCATAACTAAGCCCGCACTTGCAGTACCAATCATAAACGAGCGACGGTTTAAATTAACGGTTTCGCTATTTTTTTGAAATAATTTTTTCATTATCGGCTCCAGTTAAGCGTCTTGTGCATTTGGATCAAATATATTTACTACACTTTGTGACTCATCTGCAGCGCGTTGAATAGCAGTTTTAATACGCTTGTAAGCCATACAGCGGCAATAGTTGCCATTCATGTGGCTGACTATTTCTTCATCTGACGGGCTAGGGTTTGCAGCAAGTAATGTAGCAGCTTGCATTATTTGCCCCGATTGACAGTAACCGCACTGTGGTACTTGCTCTTCAATCCACGCTTTTTGAAGTGGGTGTTCGTTATTAAGTCCTTCAATTGTGGTAATGCTTTTACCCGCAATAGCGCCAATTGGTAGCACACATGAGCGAGTTGCTTGCCCATCTAAATGCACCGTACATGCACCACACATTGCAATACCGCAACCAAACTTCGTACCTTTTAATCCAATTTCATCACGAATAACCCATAACAATGGTGTATCTTCACTTGCGTGTGATTCAACCACCTTGCCATTAATTGTAAATGTCACCATAGCTTGCCCCTTGATTAAGCTTTATAACCTCAGTATTAGTTAATACTTTGGCTTTAACCGTTAAAATTGTTGTAACTACTCACTATAAAAACATCATTTACCGTGTAATACCCATTGTATTCACAGCTAAATACTTTAAACATAATCATAGTTACAACTGATATAATTCAATTACTTTTTGTGTACTTTTAATTCATGCTTAGCTATAAAATTACTCAGCTGCTGTTGTGTATCTATATCTACACTCGCACTACTTAAATTAATTGTATTGACGACTTCACTGCTGGAACGCAGTAATTGCTGTGCACCCTTATCTGAAGTTAAGCTTGTAAGCTTTGATAAATCAACCGCTGGGAATATAGCGGGTACACCTAAACGCTCGCCATAGTTTGCACACCAGCGCGTGGATTCACGTGTAAAACCTGTAACTAATGCAGCTAGATCCTGCGTTTTAAGCTCAACCTGATCGGCAAGCATAAATAAAATTCCATTATAAGCAGGGTGTTTAGATAGCGCTTGCGAAGCGACAGCAATTGAAACACCTAAGCCGTCATCCCACCGTTTGTTTTCAATAATATATATATTTGAATGCCCGCTGAGTGCTTGTACAACCTCTGCATGCCACTTTCCTGTAACTACATATACGGGTGAATCATCAAGCGCTTGCAGCACTTCAACCGCTCGCTCAATCATTGTTTGCCCTAAGCCCACATCGGCTATTAGCTTACAACCATCAAAACGAGATGATTGACCTGCTGCCAGCACTACTTTTGCAATTAGCACAGCTCTTGACCCCAATTACTTAACGACTGTGCATTTTTATTGCTAAGCACCGCATGTATTTCACTAATGAGCGAAAGCGCTATGCTCTCTGGCGAATCCCCACCTAAATTTAGCCCTACAGGACCAAACACAGGAGCCTTAATTTGTTCACGTTTTGTACTTGCATGCTCTAGTACCTGTTCGCGTCTGTGCTTAGGCCCAAGTAACCCTATATATTTAAAAGCAACATCAGCAAATTGACTGAGCGTAATTGCATCTAGTTCAACACTGTGAGCCATTAAAATAGCCGCATCTACTTTGTTTATTATGCAATATTCTTTTAACTCACTCGGCGTGATGCGCAAAATAGCATCTGCATTTTTAAAATATTGCCTTTTTGCATTTGCAGGGCGTGTGTCCCATACAGTTACACTCCAACCAAGCTGCTTTGCTAGAGCATAAACAGGCACTGCATCAGCGCCTCCACCTACTATTAGTAAATGAGGCGGCGGATAAATAGAGGTTTGCAGGCACGTAGCGCCTTGTAATTCTAGCAACTGCGCTTTGCGGTTCATCGATAAACCATGTGGCTCATCATTTTGCGTAAATACGCCACTACCGGCTGGCAAAATGGGGCTTACTTGTTGAAGGTACCGCCCTGGTTTATTCTCATTAAGTGCTTTAGAGACATGCTCTAACTGTAAATAGTCATTAGCCTTGTGAATGGGCTGCAGTAAAATGTGTACTATTCCCCCACAACCAATGCCTAGTTGAAATGTTAAATCGTCTTCATCGGTGGCATCATAACTAATGGTTTTACTTGTTAAAGTACTCATTACTTGTTTAGCATGGCGCTGTATGTCAGCTTCTAAACAGCCACCCGAAAGCATCCCTAAGCGCTCGCCTAGGCTAGAAATAAGCATCATAGCGCCTAGTTTTCTGTAGCTAGAGCCTTCTATTTTGTACAAAGTAGCTAAAACCCATTCTTGGTTGTCCCTATTGAGATACCAAGTGTTTAAGATACTTTTCAAATCTGTAACCATATATTGCCCTTTAAAAAGCATTTTTTGCGTTTAAAAACAAACCAGCCTAAAAAGCTAATTTAAAACTTAATAATTCACGCACAATTTAGTTTTCTATTATATCGTTTAAGGTTTCAATTAACTCATCAAATTGATCATTAACGCTTTGGCGTTGTTTATCATTTAGAGTTAGGTTTAATTCGTAGAGTAAATTTATATATAAATTTAAGTTTGCTTCATTGCTTTTCAATAGTGCGTCGCTCATATAAAGTTCGCGCTCTTCAATAACTGTACTTAACTGATTTATAAATTCTTTTTTTGTAATTTCAGCATTTGTAAATACCTGTTTGGCTGCATTCAAACGGTTTTTCTTGTACTCTAACCACAGCGCTCCTGAGTCTCGATGTTGTTCATTAGTAGATTTAATCAGCGCTTTTTGTTGTTTATTAAGCTTGCCTATCCACTGCTCGTAGTATTCAAATTGCTCTTCCAAACGCTCACTTTTTCGCTCAAGCGGGGTTTGTTCGTTAAACTCTTCGCGTTCGTCGTTAATTTTTATTTGGATATTGTTTAAAAGCTCACCTCTTTGCTCACTTGATAAGGTTGCTCCAAGCTCAGCTAAAGGCAGTTTTGCGTACCCAAGTAGGTTCTGCCAATGTTGTTTTGCAAGCACAACCTGTGTTTTTAATTGTTTAGCCTCCAATGTTTGGTTAAACAATACTTTTATATTTTGTATGTCTTGTCTGTAGGCGGGTAACTGGGTAGTTCGGTGCCAATTTTGTGTTGTTGTAATTATGTTTTTTAGCTGTGTATTTTGCTTTTTATTTAAATCAACATAATCGTCAACCCAAAACGATGAAAGCCAACTCAAATTATTGTAAGTAAAAGATGCCGAACAACTACATAAAAACAACATACTTACAGCAAGGCATATCTGTTTTAGTTTTTTTGCTTTGAAATTATTAAGCATAACCTTCTCTATTATTTAGATTGTGGCAAAGCTTCAAAACTTATTTGATAATAATTATCATTTAAGCATTGACTTGCATTTAGATCTAACTGATAATCGTTCGCACAAACACAGTGTAACGACCTCAGTGCCTACGGAAGAATATTCAGCAAGGATGCTGACACATTAAAAGAAGAGCGTGCCGCTTCGTGTTATTACTTACTCGACCCAAGTAATAACATCAAATATCACATTTACTTGCTACATTGCTCATATTAGTGACGGTTAATATGACTCAAAAAAGCCCTAACGGGCTTTTTTTATTTCTTTAAATTTTCTATAAAATCTGTATCTTACACTTCTTAAACTCGTTTACTTACCTTAAAAGTCCACCGCGCTATTATTTACATTTTATACGCACGATCTGATAAGGTATCGCCTTGCGTTTGCGCTAAAGCTGGCGTAAAACATAACAGTAGACACCCTTTTTTGCATCTATTTATAATAACCGATTTAGTCTCTGCTTAAATGCATTGAGTATTAAACGTTTAAAATGCGCAAATAGTGCAAAAATTTAATAATTTAGCATTTAACTAAAGTCTGTTTACCTTTCGGGATTAAAACTTGTTCTATTTAGGCGCTATTTAATCGCGGCAAGATATACTGGCCCTAAAACCTATCGTAACTATTACTAATTGGAGACATTAATATGTCACAGTTTAATTTGAAAGCACTCGTTCTTGCTGGCGTTTTACTTGCCAGCCCTTTCGCTCATGCAACATTAGAAGATGGCATAAGAGCAGCTAACGAAGGTGAATTTGCAGTCGCCCTAAAAGAGTTTCAATACCTTGCCGATAAAGGTTTTGCACCAGGAATTTACGAACTAGCTAAATTATACGAAGGTGGATACGGTGTAACACGCGATTACCGCAAAGCAGCTGCGCTTTATCAACAAGGCGTTAAAAAGAACCATCCGGATTCAATGTTTGCGTTAGCTGTTTTATACGACGAAGGTAAAGGCGTAAAGCTTGATCACCAAATGGCTGTTACCTTATTTGAAAAAGCAGCCAATAAAAACCTGCCTGCAGCTCAGTTTAATTTAGGTGTAATGTATTCCAATGGCGTGGGCGTTACGCGAGATTATGAAGCGGCACGCAACTGGTACGAAAAAGCAGCTGCAAACAATTACTCTTTAGCACAATTCAATTTAGCCCTCATGTATTTTGAAGGGCTAGGTATGCCAAAAGATTTAGAAAAGTCATACATTTGGAATACTATCGCTGAGTACAACGGCAATATGCAAGCGAGTCATAGCCGCAAACTTGATGAGCGTAAAATGCTGCCTAAAGAAATTGAAGAAGCTAAAGAAAAGGCCGATGCCATTTATGCAAAAATACAAGTGGGTACTTATGCTGGCGAAGGTCGCTTATTTTAAAGTCTTATTTTAAAGTTTAAGAGTTTAAGACCTTAGTTTGAAACTAATCTAAAAAGGCTGAATTACATAACGTAATTCAGCCTTTTTAATATCTTGATTTAGCAAGTTAAAAATCTATTCAACTTTACAAAATCAACATACTCTTATTTTATGTAAAGCCACTTTAGTAGCTTAATAAGAAGTTTGCTTTGTTTTAGCAGCATAACAATACGAGGATTAAACGAGCCCGATACTAACGTGTTTTTAGCATGGCTAAACGTTAAAAACCCTTCTATGCCATGATAATGCCCCATTCCTGAATGCCCTACACCACCGAAAGGGGCATCGTCAGCAGTTACTTGCACTAACGTATCGTTTATCGCCACAGTGCCACTGATTGTTTGCTTCATAATGTATTCTTGAGCGTGCTTATCTTGCCCTAAAATATAAAGCGCTAACGGGTGGTGATGGGCTTTAATATAGTCAATTGCGCTGTCGAGCTTGTCATAACTCATTATTGGTAGTATTGGGCCAAATAGCTCATCTTGCATAAGCTGCATTTCGTCAGTAACTTGAGTCACTAAGTGCAGCCCCATACGATGTTTTTGCTCATCTTGCTGGTTTTGCTCAAGTGGCTTAATAATGTTTGCGCCAAGCTCTTGGGCTTGCTCTAAATAGGTTGCTAAACGTTTATAGTGTGCATCGCTAATAATAGAAGTTAAGTTTTTACCTTCAACACCGTCTTTAAAGTGCTTTTTATAAAGCTCGCATAATTGCTGAACCAACTGATGCTCAAGCTCTTTGGGTACAAATACGTAGTCGGGAGCAACGCATATTTGCCCTGCGTTGGCCATTTTTCCAAACAGTAAAGCTTGCGCCGCTTTTTTAATATCGGCATTTTGCATAATAATAACTGGCGATTTACCACCGAGTTCGAGCGTTACTGGTGTTAAATTACGGCTCGCTGAAGCCATTACTAATTTACCAACGGCCGATGACCCCGTAAATAATAAATGAGCAAATGGCAGTGATGAAAACTGCGCGGCTACGTCGCTACCGCCTTGTATTATTTTGCAATGCGTTTGCATGTCGTCTTTAAATATTTTTTCGATAACGACGTTTGTGTGAGGTGTAAACTCGCTTAATTTGAGCATCACTCTATTACCGGCAGCTATGGCGGTAAGCACAGGTACTAACGCTAACTGAATCGGGTAATTCCACGGTGCAATAATACCAACCACACCTTTAGGTTGGTAATTAACACTTACTTTTGAAGGCCACAAGCTTAAACCTACAGAGCGATTACTTGGCTTTGCCCATTTTGGCAGCTTTTTGATAATGTGCGCGAGTGTTTGAACCGTAGGCAATATATCGCCAAGTAGAGTATCGAAAGCGGTTCTGTAACCAAAGTCTTTTGAAGCAGCATCCACTAGCTCTTGCTCAAGTTCAACAATACGTACACGGAGTTTTTTTAATAAAACGAGACGTTTATCAATTGGCAAATAAGGTGTTTCGAGAAAGCTTTTTTGCAATTCATCAAATTGGGGAATTAAAGGCATTGCCTGTGATGTGTCGGTGCTCAAAATAGATTACTCGATTTTTAAAGTTACCGCAGACTATAACCTTGTTCTGTTTTTCGAGCAATAACACTAATTATCTAAAAAAGAGCTTCTTGAGCAATATAAATAAGTATAAAGAGTAGCTTTGTTTAAAACTGTAAATATAAACAAAGCTACTGGTTGGAACTAATTTAGTATAGCTTTAAAAGCCAAATACTTGCGCTGCGATAGTCATTGTCACTAGCGTAATTAATACAATGGCGACAATATTTAGCACAAAGCCGGCTCTTATCATGTCGCGCATTTGAATTTGCCCTGAGCCAAACACAATAGCGTTTGGTGGTGTCGCTACCGGCATCATAAACGCACAACTACACGCTATAGCTGCAGGAATAACCCAAACCAAAGGCGAACCTGTTATAGACTCTGCAACGGGTCCTAACAAAGGAAGAAAGCCAGCTGCAGTCGCTGTATTACTCGTGATCTCAGTTAAAAATGTAATTAATGCCACTACAACAAGTACACTCATAACAAGTGGAATGGCACTAGCGCCTTCAATTAGGTGAGCAATAAATTCAGCAAGCCCTGATGACTTAATTTGAGATGCAAGTGTAAGCCCGCCACCAAATAATAATAAAACGCCCCACGGCACTTTAGCTGCGCTTTCCCAATCAAGAATACGTTCGTCACTGCCTTTGTTTGCAGGCAAAACAAATAGTAATAATGCGGCGGCAATCGCAATACCCGTATCAGAAATTTTAAGCCCTGTTATGTCGCCAAGTATAGGTCTAAATATCCAACACAGTGCTGCTAAAACAAACACAAATAACACGCCTTTTTCGGCGCGTTGCATTATACCTAGGTTTTTTAGCTGCGTTGAAAACACCGCTTTTGTATCAATTTTTTGATCGTTTTTAACATTAGCATCTACTTTATACGCAAATTTGGTAAGCCAAACCCAACTAATAATAAGCATACTTAAAGACAGTGGTACGCCTACAATCATCCACTGAGCAAAGCCTATTTCAATTTGGTAACTGTCAGATAGGTATGCAGCCATTAATGCATTAGGCGGTGTACCAATTAAAGTAGCAATACCACCAATGCTTGCACCATAAGCAATTGATAGTAGCAATGCTTTGCCAAACCCTTCATTACTTGGGTCTGATTGCTTAACCAAATTGGTAATTGAAAGTGCAATAGGTAGCATCATTACGGCTGTTGCGGTATTAGACATCCACATCGACAAAAATGCAGTTACAAGCATCATTGCTAAAATTTGCAAACTTGGCTTTTTACCCGCATATAACATGGTGCTAAGCGCTATACGTTTATGTAACCCCCATCGCTCCATAGCGATAGAGATTAAAAATCCGCCTAAAAATAAAAATATTAGTGGGTGCGCATACGGTGCAGCCACACTTTTTATAGCTTCTATATCAGCAAGTGGTGATATTACCAAAGGGAGCAAAGCTGTTGCTGGAATTGGCACTACTTCACTTACCCACCACGATGCCATCCAAAATGCTAAGCCTGCTGTTTTAAATGCAGCAACCGACATACCCTCAGGTGGGTTTACTAGACAGGTAAGCAACATAACGCTTGGGCCCAGTAATAGCCAAAACCATTGCATACTCTGTTTTTTAGGAGAATTGTTTTTTAAAATTTGTTGAGTCATTACTTTTCCTAAAATTTATATTTAAGGCCAAGAGCAACACTGCTGTCGTCTTGTTCTTCTAAATTAAGATCGGTATATAAAAGATAAGCTGTAGTTTGCTTATCAAATACATAATCAAGGCCTGTGCTCCATTGCGTTGCCTCAGATGCTTGACGAAGAGTTGAGTCATCTTTAGCAAATTGAATTTTTGGCACCCACTTATCAAGTGTATAACTGGCACTTAATACGTAACCATTGCCCGACTTACTGCCATCTACTGATTCTGAATGCTGGTACAGCGCACCAAGTTGTAATTGTTCGAACTTATAAACACCGGCAATTCTACTTGCAGTAATATTATTAAGTGAATCAACATGGCTTAACGATAAGTAATATGAAGTACTTTTTAAATTACGATCACCATAAATAAGCGTAGCAGCAAAGCCTGCTTTATCGTCTTTATTGTCATCTTTTGGCGCATAAGTAAACGAAAACTGCGTATTATGCCAATAGTTTGAGGTGTAAGTTATAGTATCACCGAGGCGGTCTTGGCCTGCTATAACCTGTGCCATATCGGCTTGAGTTTCGTTAAAGTTATCGAGTTTACCTTCAGAATATTTAAAACGAGTGTCGTTACGACCTACAACAACTTCACCAAACGCGCCTTTTAAACCTAAATAAGTATTACGTGCAGTAAAAGGCTCTTGCGTATCATCTTCTTCAAAACCTTTAACTTGTACCTCATATTTAAAAACAGCACTTAAATATTCGTTAAGTTTATGATCGCCCTTAATACCAATACGCGAGTATGGCGCTTCAATTTGAGTACCCTCTTCGGCATAACGCATTATGCCCGTATCAGTACTGGCAATTTGTACTTCAGCTTTACCGTATACAGCGTACTCTGCAGCAAAAGATGTGTGTGAAAATGTAGCTAAGCAACCATAGGATAGAAATAAAATACAGGTGTGTGTAGTTTTTGTCATCGTGTGCCCTAATTATTAGAATCTACTTGTTGTAGCGCTAATAAGGCAACTTTACTGCCAAGTGTATAAAAGCAATCTATTTCAATAACTTACTAAAACAAATCGTTTGATTTAAATAAAAACGTGTGAATTACCACACATAAGAAAGTAGGTCCTGTCACCAAACCCACACATTTAGTCAGTAAACATATCTCTATTAAGATTGTATTTACTCATTTTATCGTAAAGTGTTTTACGAGCAATTTGCAGTGTTTCCATGGTGTTTTTAATACTGCCGTGGTTTTGCTCAAGCGCGTACTCAATAAGTGACTGCTCATAAAAAGAGACTTTTTCAGATAAGCTTAAATCGGGAGATAAGCCACCTAATTTTTGTGTTTTAACTTCAGCAAAGGCAAGTTCGGCACCAAGTAATACAGCTCGCTCTGCTTGATTTCTTAGCTCTCTCACATTGCCCGGCCAGTCATAGGCAACTAACCGCTGTTGTATTTCGTAATTTACTGCCGCCGGCGGCTTATGATAGCGAGTTGCAGCAATAGAGCTAAAGTGTTTAAACAAAAGTAATATGTCAGCTTTTCGCTCTCGTAATGGCGGAATATTAACGTTAACCAAACTAAGTCTGTAGTATAAATCAGCTCTAAAATCACCCTTTTCAACTAACGCAAGTAAGTCTACTTTTGTAGCTGCAACAATTCTGATGTTTAAATCAATTGCTTTGTTATCGCCTACAGGTGTTACTTTTCGCTCTTCTAATACGCGTAATAACTTAACTTGCAGTGCCATTGGAGTGCTTTCTATTTCATCTAAAAAGACCGTACCACCTTGTGCATATTCAAACTTACCTTTTCGACTTTGAGTAGCCCCTGTATATGCACCACTTGCTGCACCAAACAATTCGCTTTCTATTAACTGCTCTGGTACTGCGCCACAATTAATAGCAACAAAATTACAGCTAGAGCGATTACTCTGATCGTGTAGATACCGCGCTACAAGTTCTTTACCTGTGCCAGTTTCACCTTCAATCATTACATCGGTTGGGGTATCTATAATTGTGTTTAATAAGTGCATCATGTGTTGCATTTTAGGTGTGTCACCTAGTATGCGTACACCTGGGGCTGAGGTTTTCTGTACAGCCACTTTTAATGCGCGGTTCTCCATAACAAGGCTTCGTTTGTCGCACGCTCGTGCTATGCAATCAAGAAGATGTTCGTTAACTGGTTTTTCAAATAAATCATACGCACCTAATTGCATCGCTTTAACTGCTATCGATACATCAGCGTAACCAGTTAAAAATATTACAGGGAGCTCACTATCAAAAGCCGTTATTTGCTCTAAAAGCGTTAGGCCATCCATGTTCGGCATATTTATATCGCTCAGCACAACTCCAGCAAAGCGCCTATTGAGTTTGCTAAGAGCGGTGCTTGCGTCATTAAAACACTCAACGGTGTATCCTTCGAGAGTGAGCAATTGCTTTAAAGAGTCTCTGATCATTGCTTCATCATCAATGACTATTATGTGATTACATGGGGAGCTATCAATCATCTTTATTTTCCTGCCTGTTAGAGAGGCTAATTATAAATTCAGCCCCGCCTTCAACTCGATTGTGCGCGCTCAAACAACCATTAAACGAATCTATTATTTGTTTTGATATAGATAAACCAAGGCCTAAACCTTTACTTGATTTAGTACTATAAAAAGGTTCAAACAAATTACCAAATGCATGTTGCTCAATACCAGAGCCAGTATCTAAAATCGACAGTTTTACTCGCTCTTCAAAACACTCCAGCTGAAAACTTAAGTTACGAATAATTGCACCATTCATAGCTTGGCTAGCATTAGTAATTAAATTAACAAGTACTTGTTCAAATTTAAGCGAATCGACCCACACAACGACTGTTTCATCAAAATGAGGTGGCTCTACTTGTACGTTATCTTGCTTTAACTGCGCGCTAGAAATCATTAATGCGTTATTAACAAGCCCTGCAAGAGGGTAAGGTCTGAGCTGCATTTTTGAAGGTTTACTAAAATGCTTTAACTGACCTACAATTTGGTGCACTCGATTAACTAATCCCTCAATCACTACTAAGCTTTCACCAAGTGCTGAAGTATTTCCTTTAGCTAATAAACGCTTTGCCGAAGCTAAATAAGTATTAATAGCACTGAGCGGCTGGTTTATTTCGTGGTTGATTCCTGCACTTAGCTGTCCTATTGTCGCAAGCTTTGCAGATTGAACTAAAGCCGTTTGTACTTTTTCCAAAGCTTGAGTGCGCTCAAGGACTTCAAGTTCAAGGCTATGTCTGGAGTACACCAGTTTTTTATAGCCCGCAAAACGAGTTAATAAAATATAACTAACAATAATAACTAAACTACAGATAATAAATACCCAAAATAAGCGAGGCAGTTGAGCTGAATTAACTTTTGTTATATCAACGAGTACGTTCATTGTGGCATTAAAATATCGTAAAGGTCTTTGCGACATTACGTAAAGTTTTTTATCTATTTTTAAATGTTTAATACCTTCATTAGAAAATTGAAACTGCTTAATATACAAAGGCTGATGATCTAAATAAGCCCGACGAGATTTAATATCTCTGCGCATAGTTATATCAAGTTCAGTGAAGCTGTTTAATCGCCACGTTTGCATATCTGACATTGCAATTACCTCATCTGCAAGCTGCAAAAAAAAGTGACTACCCTTTGAAGTATTTAGAAGCTCTCTGTCATCCTCAAATTTACTTACATTCACTTTTAACACAACAACACCAATGGCTTTATTGTCGCGATATACTGCTTGTGAAAAGTAAATACCACGCTCTTTAGAGCGCATGCCTAATGCAAAGTACGCTACTTTTTCGCCTGCAAATGCACGTTTGAAATAAGGTCTAAACGCAAAGTTGCTACCTAAAAAAGTATAATCTGCTTGCCAATTACTACTGGCAATAACTTCGCCTTGAGTATTTAGAACAAAAATATCTGAGGCACCACTGGCTTGTTGAATATCAGCAAGGTAGTTATTAATAGCGTTATAGTGCTGTGGCTGCGCATCTACAAAGTCTATCATTAACGAGTTATAGGTAAGTAACTGGGGAATAGCAGAAAAACGAGCAAGCTCAGTATCAATATAGTTATTTAATTGCGTAACTTGGCGCTCAGCCTGGTAGGTTGCTTGCTCAACATCATGAGAACGACCAAGCCAAAACGTAACAACTAATATAAGTACGAGTAACACACAAACAGTAATGATTTTTTTAGAAAAAGAAAACATGAAGAACTCGCAAAAAATAGCCAAGAAAATTTTAGGGCGCTAGTGTAACGGCTAATCTCTAGCAGAGATATAAACTTTTTGTTAACAACAGTTTTAAAGTGTTTAAAAACAAAAATCGCCGTAAACAACTATGTTTACAGCGATCTGTTTAGCATTAAATTAAAAAAAATTAATTTGTAGCTAATGTTGATCTATTTTTAACATATTTATATAAGCCAATTAACGACGCTGCAATCCAAAATATCTCGATTACAAAGCTCGCTAAATTAAAGTTATAACAAAGGCTAATTAACAGTAAAATTGCCCCTGTTAAATTCATCATATTATACGTTAAGCTAGCTGGAGATGTTTTACCTAGCTGCAGTAAAAAAAATGAACCAACTACTAAAAAAGTACCTGTCATGCCTATGATGTCAAATAAGAGTGCTATCACGAAACTATCCTTTATCCATTTTTAAATAACCCAATAAACTGGCCCGATCCATGGGGAGGGTATTTTTTCATTCATTGAAACAGCAAACCGGGCGATTCTATCAATATGGTAAATTCTAACAAGGCCATATGTCCGCATGCACAAGGCTTTATACTTATTCGCTTAATTAAGTATTATTGCGGTTTAGTATTACTTCATATACCTTATTTAAAGGTTACTTTGCCGCCAATTATTTTATAGGCCGGCGCACCGCGAATAATCGCTTCTCGGGCAAATGGCCGGCTACAGTTAGGGCAAATACAAGCCTCTGTTGTAAAGTCTTGGCTAATACGCTCTTTAAAGCACTTAATTAATGTTCCTTTTCCCCCTTTTCGATATTTAAATAAAGAGGCTTTACAAGCAGAGCAAAAAATATCAACCGTTTTAGTAGGGCCTTTTTTGTTGGGTTTTGCCATTACGTCCTGCGGTATTATATAAAGAGTAATTAGCAATTATATCAGTTTAGATGGGTAAAGGTTACCACCTCTGACTTAGAATTTAGATACGGCAGACTTAATCTATAAAGCCCCATTACATATAACCTTTATAAAATAAACACATCCTAATCTTTAAAAAAGAAGCGGTTTAATTGAGATGACAATACATTCATATTAAAAGGTTTGACTATAAACCCTGATACCTTAGCTGCAATAACTTGCTTAACTTTATCTGTACTGTCTTCACAAGTAACCATTAAAACGGGAATATCAGCGAGTTCTTTATCTTTTCGAATGTTAGTAAGTAAACTAACGCCATCCATTTTTGGCATATGAAGGTCAGTAATAACCAAATCGAAATGTTGATTACGCAGAAATACCAAAGCTTGCAATCCATCAGTTGCTTCAACGATATTGCTATACTCTAGTTTTCTAAGCATATTAATTAATACGTGTCGCATGAGTGGCATATCATCAACAACTAATATTCTCATTAGTTTCTTTACCAAATTGTATAAATGGGATTATATAAAACTACTCTACTCGTAGATAAGGATCAAATTTGGATTTGCTGATTATTTAAATCTTACGGCCATATCCCTAAAATGAGCCCCATTAACGAAAATTGTAAAATATGGTACCCCCCGTTAATTAAAAAAAGCTTTAGAGGGCGTTGCTCAAATATATAACTCAATCCTAATGAACTGCCAATCCAAAAAAAGCCAATAATAAAGCCAGTCCCTATACTTTCACCTAAGCTTGCGTCTTTACCTAAAAAAAGAGACAGCATTAAAGCCGCTATAAACACTAAGAAAAAGCTGCCGCCAAATATCAACTTAGGATTAGCCGATTGTAAATCCAGATCAGTTAAGCCAATACTTTCTAGCCATGCATTTTTAAAGAGAGCTTTTGAATACCATATACCGCCAAGCATAAAAGAAGACAGTGCAGCCACTAGTATCGCAAAATAATCTACATCTAAAAGGTTCATACAAACAGCCGTATACAAAAAGTGTAATACCGTTTGGTATTAAATATTAACGGTATAAAGATACTCCCAATGTAGTTATAAATAGGGGATTGAGCCAGGGTAAGATTACGTAAGCTCAATAAATAAGCTGTAAAACTTTATCTGCATAATCAGTATCGAGTGCAGCTTTGAAACGCTTAGCTTTCAGACCTTTTTTACAGCTTTTTTCAAGTTTCA
>NZ_JADYXC010000032.1:0-36666 GCF_015864505.1 Pseudoalteromonas sp. SWYJ118
CTTTAGCAATTCGACGGCTACTGATCAAACCATGTGCATAGCCCAGTAAAATAATCTTTAGCATTACCGAAGGTGGATACGCCGCCGCGCCCGTTTTGTCATTGTTGTACCACGCGTCAAAGCCCGATAAGTCGAGTTTATTTTCGACAATATAACAAAGGGCATACTCAAAGGTGCCAGGCAAAATTTGCTCAGCGAAATTGATAGGAATGAATTTATTTTGACAGGATAAGTCAGGCTTATAGTTAGCCATAACAGTTTACCGTGGGTGAATAATATCTATTAGATCACAGCGAATGAATGGATTCAAGGTTAAAAAGCAATCAATTGAAAATAGTAGAATACGTTCCTAGAAAGAGTAATTCTACAGCCTCAACGCCTTGCTAAGAGGCAAAAAAATGTTGGCTAAAATGTTGAGGAACGAAAACAGCCAACTGTTTTTTGTCCTTTTGAGCAGCTTGTTAGATGCGATTTTAATTAAACACCTTTTCTAGCAACGAATGACTTACCTTCATAACTCAAAGTTAGGTTGTATTTCTTCATGCTCTTAAGTTTGTTATTTAACAAAATATGACCACTTACGTTACATACTTGATAAAAGTCATCATCGTTTGACGAGAGAATGTCCGCAGTGCCTTCAATATATAATAATTTATCGGAATGAAATACTATCGATGTAATAATAGTGCCGTCACACCACATTGCCTCGGGGAAAACATCAAGTTGTAACCTACTACTTAAAAACCATTCAAAATCACTTTGTAAAGTTTGAGTAGTATTTTCGTTTAATTTACTCCGAACATTTAATAAGTCAGAAACAAAAATATTTTCACTTTTGCGGATAGAGTTTTTTATTAACCTCTTGCTTGCAATCATTCTTTTATAGCTCTTACTGCTATATTCATAGATAAATTCACGAGAATTAGGTGAAATGTATATTGATTTAACGATACCATCTTTAAGAGTTAGGTACATTTCACTGTCAGGAGCAGTGACTTCTCTATATCTTTCGGAGCCTTCATTAACAATTAAGTAAGGAAACTTATTTACGAGTTCATTCAAACTTAATCCGATGATACAAATATCATCCAAACATGCATTGCTTGAAGTGATATAACAACCATCAAAACGAAACTCTAAATCAGGATCAAAAGACAATTCCAACCCTATTTTTTTATAAATCCATTTTTCTGACGTAATTTCATCTTGACCGTCAGGGTTACAGATTTCATCAGGTAGACCTAAGAAGGTTTTAATCTCCTCCCTGAACATACCAAATTCAACTTTTTCAACACCAGTATTAGGATAAATATTCATAGCATCTAACGAGCCTGTAGATTAACTCGTTTTAAAATTTTTTTATTGATAAACAAACCATAGCTGAGTTCCTATTTTGGTTCAATTGATTACTGTATTTTTACGCAGCATATAAAGAAGTGTTTGGTGTTGTTTAAATTGGCGTTTTGGAAGCGATTACGAGTGGTTGAGTGGTTTTATTTAGGTTAAAAGGACTTCCCCTTCTTAATGCATCGTGTTTTGCAGTTTTTCTATATTATGAACAAGGCAATACAGTTGCCATTGCATATTAACTTTCGTTTGACCCCGTAAGGTCAATTTATTCATGCCCTTATTGACGGTAATATTGCCGAACACGGGTTCAATACAGCCTAATCGCTTACTGTATTGTCGTCGCCCTATGGGGCTATCTATTTTTACTTTCATTTTGTCTACATAGCTCAGCTTTTTGCGTGATTCATTATTTATAAACTGTACTTGTCGCCCCGTTTTAATGGGTAGTTTTCGCATGCATTGCTGCTGTAGCGGGCACGTTTTACAGTCTTTTAAGTAACCACAGAATCGCGTGTATTGCTGGTTATGACTTTTTACATTAATCCCACTTCGCCACATATCATTGCCTGCGGGGCAGCGGCATGTTTGAGTTGCCTCATCATAATGAAAATCGTCTGAGGTAAATAAGCGTGGCTTGCCTTTGCTGCGTTTTAGTCGGCGCTTTTCTTGCTCCGTTTCGTATGTTTCGCTGTCTTTAAACAGCGGATTTCGTTTTCTAAATTGGTTATCCGCAATGTAGGTATCGAACCCACTTTTCGCCATGTATTCAAGGTTCACTTCGCTGTTAAACCCACTATCTGCGGTGAATTTAATCGTGTGATCGTCTTTGAGCTTGTCAGTGTTCAATCTATCGAGTTGCTGTTTTAATTGTGCAACGGCTGGCTGCAGAGTTTGTTGCTCGCCTACTGAGCCCCACGCTTGTGCTTGCAGGATGATTTGATGTTTATCATCGTTTATCGCGATGCCGTTGTAGCCTTGAATTGTGCCTTTTGAGGTCGTCATCTTCGCACTGTCGGGGTCAGTGATATTACTTTTAACAGGCTTGCCTTTACTGCCTGTTTTTTCTTTGTGAGTGGCTAAAAACTCAGTGATTTTATCTGCACTTTTATCCAGCTTTTCTTTTTGTTTTAAGTCCTGAGCTATCAACTCTTCGCCCAGTCCATCTTGTGATTGGTGGCGTTCAATTATACGTTTGCTTGCGCGTTCTAATTTTGCTCTTTTGCGGCTTAACTCATCGAATGTGCCGCTCCACTCTTTACTCGCATTGGACTTTAATTTACACCCATCAATGGCAAACATGTTGCGGCCTATCAAGCCTTCCTCATCACATATCATCAGTACTTGCGTAAAAAGCGGCTCAATCTGCTCATGCATTTTGGCCACGAATCCCGCTATAGATGTGTAATGCGGCTGGATATCACCCGACACACTCATAAATAAAATGTTCGTCTCACACGCTTTAGCAATTCGGCGGCTACTAATTAAACCATGAGCATAACCCAGTAAAATAATCTTTAGCATTACCGAGGGTGGATACGCCGCCGCACCCGTTCTGTCGTTGTTATACCACGCGTCAAAGCCCGACAAGTCGAGTTTATTTTCGACAATATAACAAAGGGCATACTCAAAGGTGCCAGGCAAAATTTGTTCAGCGAAATTGATAGGAATGAATTTATTTTGACAGGATAAGTCAGGCTTATAGTTAGCCATAACAGTTTACCGTGGGTGAATAATATCTATTAGATCACAGCGAACAGATGGATTCAAGGTTAAAAAGCAATCAATTAAAAATAGTAGAATACGTTCCTAAAAAGAGTAATTCTACAGCCTCAACGCCCACTTAAGCGGACAAAAATAGTTGGTTAAAATGTGAAGCGAAGCGGAACCTAACCAACTGTTTTTGTTCCGTTTGAAGTGCTTGTTAGGTGTTTTTTACACTAGAGAATAACTCACCTAAAGTTAAATTCTCATGCCACAATTTATTAAAGTTGACACTATATTTATTTTCGATGTCTGTTGCAAGCGTTTCAACTTCCAGTGAATCAGCCATCCATTTTGATGGATAAAGCTCATGATATATATCTAAAATTTTATCGCTAGGTGAAAAGTTGAGCTTGTCTTTAGTTGAGAATGCAAAGGCATCCGTAAACAAAATAAGAAATTCACGAATATCATCTTTACTACTGTTTGGAAATGCAGATTTCCAATATTTACCCATACATTTCCGCAAGCGATATTTCTTGGGTAAGCCGTCACCATAAAATGCCGAAGCAAGCCAAATAACAACTACAAGCACAACAATATAAGTAACGCTCATAAAACACCTAACGTCTTAGTATTTATACGTTACGTTGTTTGTATCGTATAAATACCTTGTTGAACGAAGCATGCTCCTCACTCAACGTTTTTATTGGTATGTTTAATGCTATAGGAATTCTCTTTTTTAGGGAAGTTGTTGATTGCAGTTTTATTGGTCACCCTTTTACTACTAGACGGGTTAATTACTGTTTATTCATTACATTTCTACGTTCTTTTATATCGTTTCTGCCTGCTTATTGTCTACTGTCATCCTTTTTATTTATTTTAGGCAATACCGCATCTAAGCTGATCCTCTGCCACACCAACTTAGTTAACGAGTTGCTTTTAACTGTTTGACTTACTACTCAACCAGTATTCATTATTATGCCTCCCGTCGCTAGGCCGTCGATTTTTACATCCTTTATACATAGGCTTTTCATTATCAGCTGCCCTTGCTTACATGATGGGCACGGCCAATTAACTATCATCGCACCTGTTGTATCTGACTTTCCCTTATTTTTAGTCTCATGCTTGTCTGTTTGTGCGCTGATAATACCCCTTTTTTTTGCTCTACACGCACTGGCTAAAAACCCGTAGTGCCGTATTCGCATAAACCCACTTGGGAGCACATGCAGTAAATAGCGCCTAATAAATTCTATGCCTGTTAATGTCATTCGCTTTATTTTGCTGTCTCGGTAGTCTTTATAACTAAACGTGACATCATCTTTTGTTACTTGCTTAAGCCGTCCTTCATGCAACATGCCTTTACGTGTGTAGCGTCCAAGGTATTTCAACACCGTTTTCGCTTCGGTCAAATTCACTTTGCTGTGTACGCACCATGATTTTGTCATTAACAATTCGTTTTGAGGTATCGTTAGTTTATGCGCCCTAATGGCTGCTAGCATTTTTGCTCTAAACACGGTTGCTAAGGCTTTTACTGCAAATAAATACGGCTTTTTAACACCCCGCCACTCACCTGACGATGTTAATACGCCACCTGGAATTAAACAGTGCAAATGAATATGTTGAGCTAGGCTTTGCCCCCATGTATGTAAGACCGCAGTCATTCCTAACGTGCCTTGTAGCTGTTTTTTACGCTGCGCAAACCGACTAAGCGTTTGCCATACAGCATGAAATAAACAGCTGTAAATCTCACGCGGATATTGCCTTGCTAATCCATTAAGTTCATGAGGGAGTGTAAATACCAGATGAAAATAAGGCGCATTGATGACATCTTTACTTTGTTGTTCACTCCATTGATCGCTAACATGCCCTTGGCACTGCGGACAGTGTCTATCTCTGCATGCGCAGTACACCGTTTTATTATGCTCGCAGCGATCACACTGCCATTGCTGAGCGCCTAACTTTACGGTTCGACAGTCCTGTATATGCTGACACACTCGCTGCTGTTGATAGGTTAATGCATGGACTTTTTTATAGTTACTGAGGTGTTGCGCTAAGACATCCGCGACATGATGCATTGCTGCCATCTTAATCCTCCTCCCACGCAGCCATTAAATCATGGCTACTATGTGCCATCTCTGGCAACCAATGCAAATAACGCTCTGTCGTACGAATACTCGTATGTCCGAGCTGTTTTTGTAACTGATGAAGCGGCATACCAGCTTCAATTTGATGTGTAGCATAAGCATGACGCAAGCTATGCGCGGATACATTTTTTGTAATTTCAGCCCGTGCTACCGCACGTTTTAATCCACGACTAAACGTTTTTGCATCAATCGCTTTTTCTTTATCCCAGTTGGTACAAAACAGTATACTGCCAAGGGAAAAGCCTGCTATGTAAGCGTTTAACCGCCTTGCTGCACTTTTAGGTAATATGACACGACGGTCTTTATTGCCTTTTCCTGCTCTAACCCATAGGCAGTCTTGGCTAAATTCAATATCAACAACCCGTAAATTCAGTAATTCACTTATTCTGAGCCCACACCCATAGCAAATACAAAGCATGATTTTTTGTTGTGCAGATACCGTATTTAAGAACAGACGATGAACCTCATCTCGTGTTAATAATATCGGTATTGTGTGTGCCTTTTTAGGCAATACAATATCAATAGTAAATGAGCGCTGTAGTACATATTTATATAAAAAATTAACGGCATTGAGTTTTACTGCAATCGTTGCACGCGACAAGTGCTGTGTTAGATTTACATACCTAAAATACGCCTCAAGCTCTTCCTTATTAATTAAGTCAGGCGATTTATCGTAATAATTAGCTAACTGAGCAAGTGCATTTATATAAGATTCTTCGGTACGTGGTGAGTAGCCTCTTAAACGGATCTCGTCTATGACGCGTTGTCTTAATGGGGTCATTGGTTTTCTCCTGTGAATAGGGGGAAGTCCCAATGACAAGTGTGGCAATTATGCTGGAGGTTGCTAGCTCCGCGTAGCGGCTTTGTTCAACAGCTTATTGAACACCACTTTGGGGGTTTATAACACCCCAAAACGGCGTATATTACATTGTTCAATAATTCCACTAAATAACTTTAATGTAAACAAGTATTTAGGCATGTTATAAAAAGCCCTTTGTTATTTTGCACCAAAACGGCGTTTAATAATGTTATTGGACAAAATTAAATTAGCTGTTTATATAAACAGTTACTTCTGTAAGTTAGCTTTATTTATGTAGCTACCTTTTACGACCATAATTAACAAACGTACGGATACTAAGCGCTACACAAGCTTATTGAGGCTTACTTATACTGGATTAGCATTTTTTTACGCTTTAATAGCTGGCGTTTAGCCTTATTCGGTAAAAAACGTTATTAAAAAATTAAGAGGAGTAATAGGAAAACTTTGGCTTTATGTATTAAGCACGTATGAGCTAAAGCATTGGTTAGATAAGCGAGCCTTAACATATTAACGATACAGGCTCGCTAGAGGTGTTTATGATAAAAACGAATGAGTGAGGTGCTTACTTTACATCAAAGTTCACGTGGTCAAAATATGGATTTTTCTCACGCGCTTTAAGTACGCTGATTGTAGTGAGCACGATGTGTTGCAGCTCGCTATTTACGTTAACAACTATGCATTCATCTCTATTTGCATTGCGTTTTGTGTCAGTTGCTACGCCACATACACCATCACCATTTTTTAATATAAGCTCAATACTTAAACGGTGCATACAGGCAATTTCGATATAGTCGTATTGGTTGCAACTGATCATAACGTCCTCTTTATTTAGTCGGTTTAAAAATCATTAAAAAAGCAATAACAACAAGGTTGGCTATATACCAAAGATCTTTAATTACAAACTGACCTAAACGTTCCAATAAAGTGGAAGAACTAAATGCACTGGTTGCAGTAATTAAGAATGTTTGAGTCATCATAAATACGCTTAAACACGCTAAGCCACTTACAATAATTAACTTTTTATTATTTAAAAATAGCCCTAAGCCCAATAACACAGCAAATAATACATCAAACCCGCCAATCACGTTAGATGCGCCTTGTACGCTAAATACCGTATATAACCACGACATAAATGGTGAGGTTTCTACTAAACTTACAATGCCTTTTGCTTCAAACTCATAAAACTTCATGCCGCCAATCCACAGTAAAACCATAGCAACCGGTATAAAGTTTAAAAGTACGTGTTGTTTGTCGGTAAGTTTGTCTTTATAAAATAAAAACAAATATAAAGGGATTACAGCAAAGTATTTAATTATGCCCTGTCCGCTACCAATGATTGGAAAACCGCCAAGTTGCGCCATCCAACGGTTGCTAGCAAATAATGTTAGTAACGGGACGATGCTAATTACAATAGCTAACACGAGTGCCGCTGTAGGCTTTATTAATTTAAAATGCGCAGCTAAGGTTGTTGCTACTAGTGCGAGCATAATTGAGCCCGCCAATAAACCTAATGTATTTACACCTATTAACGCATCAAGCTCATAAAAGCTAAATGTAGCCGTTAACGTATTAGGATTTGCACCTAACGCAAACGATAAGCCAAGCAGTAGAAAGCTCAATGAGAGTAAAAAAGAAAGTGCGTTGTTTGTGTGTTTTAAGTTCATTGTATTTCCAAGTATTCGTTAAGACTTACAAAGACCTTACAAGCCGATAAAACAATTCAAACTAACCCTTAAAAAATAATAGTTGATTAAGTACAATGTAAGCTCTCATTTGGTAATTTAATTATTCATCTTTAGTTTATGGTTTATTACCTCTTTATTAATAAAATTAAATAAGTCTAATATTCATATGATGTGCGTCACCTGTTTTATTATTAAATGAAGTAAAATAACGTTGCCTTTTCAATACACAGAATGCATGCATTTCTATAACTTAGGGACATTTTTTAATGAAGGGTACTGATATTCGGGTTACCTCTGGACTGATTTCTATAGCCATTGTTTTACTACTTTGGTTTGCTGTACCGCCTCCGCAAGGTGTTACCGAAAACGCATGGCATTTGCTCGCTTTATTTATTGGTACTGTTGTTGCCATTATTGGTAAAGCAATGCCTATCGGCGCCATTGCTATTTTAGCTATTACCTCTGTTGCGTTAACCGGCGTAACTAATGACAGCCCATCTGGCGCTATTAAAGATGCATTAAGTGGCTTTTCTAACTCATTAATTTGGTTGATTGGTATTGCTATTATTATATCTCGGGGGTTAGCTAAAACCGGTTTGGGAAATCGTATTGGCTATAATTTTATTTCTCTTTTTGGTAAAAAAACAATTGGTATTGGTTACGCACTCGCGCTGTCTGAACTTGTTATAGCGCCTGTAACGCCAAGTAATACCGCGCGAGGCGGCGCTATTATTCACCCAATAATGAAGTCGATAGCAACAAGCTTTGGCTCGTCCCCTGAGGAAGGCACATCTCGTAAAATTGGGCACTACCTTGCTTTAGTGAGCTACCATATAAACCCTATTACATCAGCTATGTTTATTACAGCGACTGCGCCAAACCCTCTAATTGTAAAGCTTATTGCTGATGCTACCGGTGCAAATATTAGTATTACTTGGGGTACATGGGCGCTGGCAGCGCTTGTTCCTGGTTTGCTATGTATTGCCCTTGTGCCTTTGGTTGTTTATGCCATTTACCCACCTGAAGTTAAAAGTACGCCCGACGCTAAAAACTATGCAGAATCTAAATTAACTGAAATGGGCCCAATGAGTTATGGCGAAAAAATAATGGTGGGTGTTTTTGCTATGCTGCTTGTTTTATGGGCCGGTGTACCCGCAATGATTTTAGGGGCTGACTACGCAGTTAACACAACCGCAGTAGCTTTTTTAGGTTTATCGGTTTTATTAGTGACTGGTGTATTAAGTTGGGACGATGTACTTAAAGAAAAGTCTGCGTGGGATACCGTTGTTTGGTTTTCAGCATTAGTAATGATGGCCACTTTTTTAAATAAACTAGGTTTGGTAACGTGGTTTTCAACACTTGTTGAGAGCAACATTGCGCAACTGGGTTTTGACTGGATTGTATCGGCCATTATCTTGGTAGCTGTGTATTTTTACGCTCATTACTTTTTTGCCAGTACCACAGCACATATTACTGCTATGTTTGCCGCATTTTACGCCGCAGGTTTGGCGCTTGGCGCTCCGCCTTTATTTTTAGGTTTACTATTAGCTGGCGCTTCATCACTCATGATGTCGTTAACGCATTACGCAACAGGCACCTCTCCCATAGTGTTTGGCTCAGGCTATGTATCATTAAAAGATTGGTGGGTAATGGGCCTTATAATGAGCATTATTAATTTAAGTGTATGGGGAGTTATTGGCGGGCTTTGGTGGAAAGCACTTGGGTATTGGTAGTACTATAAAGATAGTAATGTCTTTGTTAATTTAACCAGCATATTTAACTCTATGCGCTTGTTTTAGTTGTATCTAATTAAAAGCGCTATAGCCCTAAAAATATAAACATTAGGGCTATTATTAGGAAGCATTAAAACTTTATAAACGACTGGGTTTTACCATTCTTGATGAAGATAATTACGCGTACCGCATGCAAACACGGGCTACTCGTAGCTAAAATTAGTCGCTTTGATCTCTGAAGTCTTTTTTTCTGAAAATAGTTAAATGCCAACCCCAATGCAAAGAGCCTAATCTTAAAAAGATAGTCGTGAAAAATGAGCCTAAAATACACCAAATATAATCTACATTAAGGCTAAATAAAGCGGCATAAACTGCACCACCCGCTAAACACGCAGAGGCGTAAGGTTCGCTGCGCATAACCGTTGGCACCTCACGGCAAATTACGTCACGTATTAAACCACCAAATATACCTGTAGTGATACCCATGGTAATTGCGACTACCATGCCAGAGCCATTAATGAGTGCTTTTTCTATCCCCATAATATTAAATAGCGCCATACCAACAGCATCTACCAATAAAAAGTAGTAGTTATTAACGCGCGGTAAATATCGAATAAATGAAATTGTTGCTATAACGGCCCCATAGGTCGAATATAGATACTCCGGGGTAGCAATCCAAAATACCGGTTTGTTTAAAAGTATATCTCTGAGGGTACCGCCCCCTAGTGCTGTAACGGTTGCAACCACTACGACGCCAAAGCCACTAATGTTTTTTTCATACCCAAGCAATGCACCTGCAACAGCAAAAAATGCAACACCGAGTAACCCTAGTACCATAAAGTATTCAGCAGTCATGGTAATTCCTTTTTAAAGTTTATCAGGAGTTGTATCAACTTACGTGCCAAAAAACACCCCTTAAAAGTTGAATTAACTTTAAAAAATACATTTAAAAACAACGCTGTAATTTACACTGAATACAGTTTGAGGTTAGGTTTTATGAAAGGTTATATTTGAGAAGGTAATTATTTTAAAAGTAGGTATTTTTTACACGTTGTTTATAAGTAGGCCCATAAATTAAGCTAGCGCTATTTATCCACTCAAAATAAGCAAGATAGCCTACAAAAATTGACTCAAAGATTAATAGGCTAATACCTATCCAACTTGCAGAATTACATAAAAAATAACGCTGACATCTACCCTAATTTTATTGTTGACGTAGGTCGGATAAATGACGAAGCCATGCCATCCGACAATTAATTTATAAACAAAAATGAGAGTTTATTGTGTTGGTAATTAGAGTGGATGACATCCTAATTTTCATTAAGTTCACTCAAAAAAACGCCCTATATCGTCTGTCATTTTTACTGGTAAACCGTTACCAACCATAAAGTGATAAAAACGCAAATCATCAATCAAGTCAGGGGCTGATATTTCTATTTCTCGGTAGGTCGCGTCTCTAAATTTAAACCTTAAGGTATGCTCAAACCGCTTCGTTTGACAATAAAGTACTTCTTCTAGCTCAGACACCTTTATATTTATACCAAGTAATTTAAATTCACCATTCGCAATATCAATAGCTTGTGATTGCTTATTATTTGTAGATAGCCATTCAATAACCACTCCTAAAGAAGATAATCCAAACAAATATAAAAACTGATGCAATAAAGGTTTTTCGTTAATTACTTCCATGTAAAATAGCAAAATGACAATAAATAATGCTGATAAAGCCAAACTATAGATTATTTTAAATCCGGGTAATTTTTTTTGCCTAGGCAAAGCTGCCATAATTAATATCCTGATTAATCTACATAACTCACTTTTGTTCCCGCGAAATGATCATGTAAACATCGTTTATCTTTTCCAAATATAAATAATGGATTAACAAAACCAGCTATAAACTGACCTACCGAAGGGACAAGTGATAAGAGTTGCATAGAAAGCATGCGTTTAAAGTAAATTGTAGTAAAGCTAGCTTGTGTACCATCTAAATTTTCAATACGGATAGACATTAAAGATTTACCAATTGTTTGTCCGCGTTGGTACATAAGGTAACCATGAAGCACTAACGTGCTTAATATGCCATAACCTAGCAAACCTGCAGATAAAGTAAGTGTTGGTTGGCTTAAATTATCAAACCCTACGAGTATGAATAAAGGTATAAAACAAACAACACCTAAAACGCCATCAACAATAGCAGCCACTAGCCTATCTGAGCGCGTTGCTTTTTCTCCTGCTAGTTTTGATACAATATTTTCAGATGGGCTCTGTGCTTCTCGCGTTTTAATTAAGTCGTCTATTTCTTTTGCTCGATCTGGGTAGGCTTCGCGATCTATAACTCTCGCTGATGAGTAAAGCTCATCTAAAGTGTAGGTAGAAAAATCTATTTCAGAGTCCATAAAAGCTAAGTCCGTATCTTCTTTTTATCGTAATTTAACATAATTAGTTTAGGTTATTCAATTATTTATGTGTTTTTAATAACATACCATAACGTGTTGGCGTTTGTATAACTCGACCCGCAAGCGTACTGCTAAATAGCGCGTATCAGCAAGCTCTTTTATATTCATTATAAAAAACATGTCCTTTTGGTCAGGTTTAACCACACCATAAAGCATTTTCATTAATGTGCTTTTACCAGCCCTATTTCCACCTTGGATTTAAATAGTAAGAGCATTCACTTTACCGTGCTTTATTTTTAAGGTTACTGCGTTATTACCTACACCTCTACAGTTTAACCTACCAAACCAACAACTAACCAATCGGTCAACAATGGCATAGTAACTGCAATAAACTTACTAATATTAAAAAGTATTTTTGTTACCCGTGCGCAAACAACAAGAAAAAACATACGCCAAGCCTTTATGTATCAGGGCTTTATAAAAATTAAGGGGGTCTGTGTGATTCAATTTTTATTAAATAACACGCCAATTGAAGTACAAGAATGTTCGCCAAGTCTCACCATTTTGGACTGGCTACGCACCAAAAAAGGGAAAGTGGGCACCAAAGAAGGGTGTGCAACTGGCGACTGTGGCGCGTGCACAATTTTAGTGGGTGAGGAGCGTATAAATGCAAACGGGCAAACTAGTTGGCAATACAAAACAATGAACAGCTGTTTATTGTTATTAGGTAATGCGCATGCAAAACATATAGTAACGGTAGAGGCTGTGACTACTGGCTTATACCCAAACTTAACCGATTTACACCCTGTCCAACGTGCACTGGTAGAGTGCCATGGTTCGCAATGTGGATTTTGCACGCCCGGTATAATAATGAGTTTGTTGGCTCTTTATATTAATGAGCCAACATACCCTGGTAAAAAAGCGGTTATTCATGCACTTGGCGGTAACTTATGCCGTTGCACAGGTTATAGCCCTATATTACTTGCAGCCGAAAAAGCCTACAGCTATGAACGTAAAGCTGAACCGTACTCAGCAATGGCCGCTCAATTTAAAGCCTCACTTAATACGCAATATGATGACGATATTCCATTTTTAAAAAATGGTCCTCGCAAATTTTATTTACCACAAACTGCACAACAACTTGTTGAGCTAAAAGCGCTTTATCCTTATGCACATTTAGTTGCTGGTGGTACCGACTTTGCCATTGAGCTTAGCCAAAACATGCTCTTACCAGATGTAATTATCTCCCTTAGCCAAGTAAAGGAGCTTTGCACATTAACTGATAACAACGGAGAGCTACACATTGGTGCAGCACTACCTTATAGCCAATTTGTTGATGCATTTTATAACCATTACCCAGAGTCAAAAGAGCTATTTGAACGCTTAGGATCAAGCCAAGTAAGAAACAGCGGCACACTCGGTGGCAGCATAGGAAATGCCTCTCCGATTGGCGATCCAGCTCCCCTTTTAATCGCGCTTAATGCATCAATGGATTTATTAAGCAGCACTGGTACGCGCACTATTAAAGTTGCCGACTACTTTATTGATTACAAAAAAACGGTTCTTAAAAGCGATGAAGTAATTAGTAAGTTCACTATTCCAAAGCGCCCAGAGTCACTAAAACTGGCGTGTCATAAAATATCAAAACGCTTTGAAGACGATATATCTACCGTGTGCTTGGTGCTTGCTATAGAGCATTCACAAAACATGATTACTCAAGCCCGCTGCGCTATGGGCGGTATGGCAGCTATTCCTAAGCGCGCGCAGCATATTGAGCAAAAGCTGATATCTCAATCATTACAAGTAAGTAGTTTTATAGACGCAGCTACCGCTATTAACGATGACTTTACGCCCATGAGCGATGTACGAAGCAGTGCGCATTACCGCGCTACGGTAAGCAAAAACTTATTACAACGCATTGGTATTGAGTTTTGTGAGCCGCAAGCACGCAACAATAACAACATTGCCATTACGAGGATCTCACATGCGTCACTTTGAAATGGATAAACTAAAAGCGCAAGGTGGTAGCGTTGGACAATCTAAATATCACGAAAGCGCTATTAAACAAGTTTGTGGCAGTGCAAATTTTGCCGACGATAATCCTGAGCCTTACGGCTGCCTGCATGCCTACCCAGTGCTCGCCCCTGTTACAAGCGGCTTTATTAAATCAATAGATACAAGTCTCGCACTGGCAGTTGAAGGCGTTAAACGTATTTTATCGGCCGAAGATGTTCCGGGTAAATTAGATATTGGCCCGGTATTTCCAGGTGATGTACTGCTGACCAGTCATGAAATTCAATACCACGGACAACCTGTGCTGGTAGTAGTTGCCGACACCTATGAAATAGCGCGCCGCGCTGCACGTTTGGTGGTTATAGAGTGCGAGCAAACTACGCCCATACTTGATATTAAAGAAGCCATTAGCAAAGAGCACTGGGTGAGGCCGCCCCATTCACTTAACCGTGGTAACAGCGAACAAGCCATTAATAACGCAGCCCACCAGCTTAAAGGCGAAATAAACATAGGCGGGCAAGAACATTTTTATTTAGAAGGCCAAATAGCGCTGGCGCAACCTGATAACGACGGGGGCATTCATGTTCAATGCTCAACGCAGCACCCAACAGAGGTGCAGCACTTAGTTGCTAAAATTTTAAAAAAGCCATTTAATTTTGTAAACGTAGAAACACGCCGTATGGGCGGTGCTTTTGGCGGCAAAGAAACCCAAGGCGCACCATGGGCATGCCTTGCAGCCCTTGCGGTTTACCACCTTGGCTGCGCAGTAAAAATGCGCCTAGCCCGCAGCGACGATTTTAAATTAACCGGTAAGCGCCACCCTTTTTATAATCAATACCATGTTGGTTTTGACGAAAATGGTTTAATAGAAGGTGCCGACATTACCGTAAACGGATTTTGTGGCTACTCGCCTGATTTATCGGATGCAATTGTAGATCGCGCCATGTTTCATGCCGACAACGCCTACTACTACCCAGCCGCCACAATTAAAGGTAATCGCTGTAAAGTAAATACCGTAAGCCATACCGCATTTAGAGGATTTGGTGGCCCGCAAGGCATGATCATGGGCGAGCTAATAATGGACGATATAGCCGCCACATTAGGTAAAGATCCGCTTGAAATTAGAAAACTCAATTTATATAAAAAAGGCCGCGACACCACGCCGTACCATCAAACCATAGAGCAACATATTTTAAAAGATATGATAAACCAGCTTGAGGAGTCGGGTGACTACTGGGCACGTAAAGCCGCTATTAAAGCATTTAACATATCGTCACCTATTATCAAAAAAGGCCTTGCGATGACGCCGGTTAAATACGGTATTTCGTTTACTGTACAACACTTAAACCAAGCCGGTGCATTAGTACATGTATATAGCGATGGCTCTATACATTTAAACCACGGCGGCACCGAAATGGGCCAAGGGCTCAACACCAAAATTGCGCAAATTGTGGCCCATGGCTTTGGGGTCGATTTTAACACGGTAAGTATTAGTGCTACGCGTACCGACAAGGTACCAAACACTTCACCAACAGCGGCCTCAAGCGGTACCGACTTAAACGGTATGGCGGCGCTAAATGCAGTAAACACAATAAAAGAGCGCTTAATAAACTTTATTACCGAGCACTTTGAAGTAGACAGCCAAAGTATTACATTTAAAGATAACCTCATTACTTTTAGTAAAGGGGAAATTAGCTTTAGCGAACTTGCAAATCTTGCTTACATGAATCGTATATCGCTTTCATCAACGGGTTATTACGCCACACCAAAAATTCATTACGACAGAGCTAAAGGCGAAGGCCGCCCATTTTTTTACTACGCTCACGGCGTAGCACTGAGTGAAGTAGAAGTAGATACGCTTACGGGCGAAAACACGGTAACCCGCGTTGATATACTGCACGATGTAGGCAGTTCAATTAATCCAGCACTTGATATAGGGCAAATTGAAGGCGCCTTTGTGCAAGGTATGGGCTGGCTAACAACCGAAGACTTACAATGGAATAATAAAGGCCAGCTTGCAAGCTTTGGCCCAGCCAACTACAAAATACCAGCTATTGGCGATACCCCTGCCGAATTTAACGTCAATCTTTATAACTCAGCAAATCCAGAAACCACCGTGTTTAGATCAAAAGCCGTAGGCGAGCCGCCATTTATGCTGGCCTTTAGTGTATGGAGCGCCATTCGTAATGCAATAAGCAGTGTGGCTGATTACAAATACACCGCCCCACTGGATACACCCGCAACCCCAGAGCGAGTATTGAGTGCAATTGAGCAAACCGCTAGCTGGTTTAAGGAGAATCAACATGACTAATTTAAATGAGTCGTTTCAGGGTTTTCATACTCAAAACTGGGCGCAGGCTATAAACGAGCACGAAAAAAGCGGCACTAATTATGTTATTGCCACGGTGCTTGGCACAAATGGCTCAACCCCACGCGGCACAGGCTCAAAAATGGTAATAAGCGGCGAGCATATTTACGACACCCTTGGCGGTGGCCACCTTGAATACGTAGTAATAGAAAAAGCCCGCGAACTACTTGCCAAAGGCGAAGCCGCCCAAGTAATTGAGCAATTTAACCTAGGTGCAAATTTAGGCCAGTGCTGCGGCGGGGCTGCCACCGTTATGCTTGAGTGCATGCAATGCGAGCGCTTTACCCTCGACATTTATGGCGCAGGCCATGTAGCACAAGCGCTTATTGGTATATTGGCACAGCTGCCTATTCGCATACGCTGGATAGATAGCCGCGCCGATGTATTCCCACAGGCTATTCCAAATAACGTAGTAAAAGTGGTTGATGAAGAGCCAACAGAGCAAGTAAAACGTGCACCAAAGGCTAACAACTACTTAATATTGACCCATAACCACCAGCTCGACTTTGCACTCACCCAAGCCATTATTAAACGCGCTGATGCCAATTGGCTGGGCGTTATTGGCTCTGACACTAAAGCAAAACGTTTTAAACAACGCCTAGCACATCGCAATTTTACAGCCGATCAAATACAACAAATGACCTGCCCTGTTGGGCTTAATAACATTACGGGCAAATTACCAATGGAAGTGGCTATTTCGATTAGTGGACAGCTAATTGGCCTTTATCAGGCTATGCAAACCCAAGCGCCAAAACGCCAAGGCTTGCAATGGCGCACACTAAAAAATGCCTTAATTAGCACCACGCAGGAGGAAGTAGACGCATGAGTAGCTTACAAATAAATACGCTAAATGATGCACAAGCAAAACAAGCACTTGAGCATTGCTGCGCGGCCCCTAACTGGGTGGCGGGCATGGTAAAAGCAATGCCATTTAAAAGTGCTCAACAGCTGTTTGAATGCGCACAAAGCATATGGGATAGCCTTGGCGAAAGCGACTATTTAGCTGCCTTTGAAGGCCACCCGCAAATAGGTGATTTATCAACCCTTAGCAAAAAATACGCTGCTACCGCACAAAAAGCGGGGCATGAGCAATCAGGTATGAGCAAAGTAAACGAAGCCGTACTAACCAAAATGATTGCCCTTAATAAAGAGTACCTGAACAAGTTTGGCTTTATTTTTATTGTGTGCGCCAGCGGTAAAACGGCCGAACAAATGCTCGAACTCATAGAGCAGCGCATGCACAACACCCGCAGTACAGAGCTAAATATTGCCGCGGGCGAACAAGCCAAAATAACAAAAATAAGATTGGAGTCATTGCTATGAATAAAAGTATGAAAAAAAGCCCTATAACCACCCATATACTCGATACCAGCACAGGAAAACCAGCAGCAAACGTTGCTGTTAAGCTATTTAAACTTACAAATAACGAATGGGTGCAACTAACCCAAGGCACAACCGATAGCGATGGGCGTATTACCGACTGGCTAAATACAGAGATAGAATTTGCAACCTATAAGCTAGTATTTGATTTAGATAGTTATTATCAAAATCAACCTACCCCAGCGTTTTACCCAGAGGCGCAAATTACCTTTAGATTACAAGATAAAAAGCATCATCATATTCCGTTATTACTTAGCCCATTTGGCTACTCAACGTACAGAGGCAGCTAATAATGAGCACGCAAAACAATAATAACTTAACAGTAGTTTGTGCCAACATACTCGATTTTGTAGACGACCCTGCCATAGCAGGCGACAACGCCCATCGCTATTTTGAAAAAGGCGCGTTAGTTATTCAACAAGGCAAAGTAGTTAAGCTTGGTTACGAGCAAGACATACTGCCAAGCTTAGATAAATCAGCCACTATTATTCGCCACGATGGCAAATTGGTTATGCCCGGCATGATAGACACCCACATACACTTACCACAAACCGAAATGGTGGGGGCGTACGGCGAGCAACTGCTAAGTTGGTTAACCGAGTATGCGTTTCCGACAGAGAAAAAATTTACGTGTAAGCATTATTCAAAAGAGATCTCTAATCGCTTTTTAGACGAGCTACTGCGTAATGGCACAACCACTGCCCTTGTATTTGGCACTGTGCACCCGCAATCGGTTGATGCGTTTTTTAAAGAATCACAAAAACGCAATTTACGTATGATTGCCGGTAAAGTAATGATGGATCGTAACTGCCCTGACGACTTATCTGATTGCGCGCAAACAAGCTATGACGAATCCAAAGCCCTAATAAAAAAATGGCACAATGTTGACAGGCTAAGCTACGCAGTTACACCGCGTTTTGCCCCCACATCAACCCCTGAGCAACTTCAAAAATGTACTCAGTTGCTTGAAGAATACCCAGACACCTACCTGCATACACACTTATCTGAAAACAAAGACGAGTGCGAATGGGTTAAAGGGCTATTTCCAGAAGCCGAAGATTACTTAGGCGTGTACGAGCAAGCAAAAATGGTACGTAAACGCTCAGTATTTGCCCATAGTATTCATTTATCTGAGCGCGAACTTTGCTGCCTTGCAGATAACAATGCGGCAATATCGCACTGCCCTACCTCAAACCTATTTTTAGGATCAGGACTTTTAAATTTAAAAGCCTGTGAAGAGCACGGCATAAACGTAGGCATGGGTACCGATGTAGGCGCAGGAACAAGCTTTTCTATGCTACAAACAGGTAACGAAGCTTACAAAATCCAACAGTTACAAGGTCAAAAGTTTTCAGCATTTAAGGGGCTGTATTTAGCAACACTCGGCGGTGCTAGAGCGCTCGATTTAGAAGGGACAATTGGTAATTTTGAAGCCGGCTGTGAAGCCGATTTTGTTGTAATGGATTGTTCGGCAACTTCGTTTTTAAAATTTAGAATACAACATGCCAAAACCCTACATGAAAAACTATTTGCAATGATGATGTTAGGCGACGACCGCTGCGTTGAGCAAACCTACATTATGGGTAAAAGCGTGTATAAGCGCGATGATAACAATCAATTTTCAGACACCCGCTCACCGGTATTAGAAGAGGCTTAACTGTTATGGAAAACTATTTATTTGAGCTTGCTCATTTAGTACTGCGTTACTTTCATGTTATTGCTGGTATAGCCTGGATTGGCGCTTCATTTTATTTTGCATGGCTTGATAACAACCTACAAACACCACCGCTGTGGAAAATCGATAAAGGCATAAAAGGCGATTTATGGGCCGTGCATGGCGGTGGCTTTTACGAAGTGGCTAAGTATCAAAATGGCCCAGAACAAATGCCTCACACCCTGCATTGGTTTAAGTGGGAAGCCTACACAACGTGGATCACCGGTATATTACTATTTAGCTTACTTTATTATGTTGGCGCCGACGTATACTTAATTGATAACAGTAAAAGTGAGCTAAGTAAATTTGCAGCTATTGGCGCATCCCTTGGTTTTATTGGCTTAGGTTATGGTGTTTATCGTTTATTGTGTAAAACCCCGCTGGTTGAAAACGGCAAAGTGTTTATTGCTGTAGTTATTGGTTTATTAGCTCTGTGGACTTTTGGGGTTGATCAATTATTTAGCGACCGCGCTGTGTATATTCATGTAGGTGCGCTTATTGGCACGTGTATGGTTGGCAATGTGTATCACATTATTATGCCAGGGCAACGCTATATGGTAAGTGAAGTAGAAGCCGGCCGTATTCCCGAATCGCTCCCAGGACTAAAAGCCAAGCAATGCTCGATACATAATAACTACGCCACGTTACCTGTGGTATTTATTATGCTTAGCAATCACTTTCCTTACACGTATAGCCACAATTTTGGCTGGCTTATTTTAATTGCGCTGTTTGGTATTGGTATGTGGATACGCCATTACTTTAACTTAAAACATCAAGGCGTTAATAAACCTTCAGTACTTATAAGTGGTATTGCAGCATTTTTTGCCCTTATGCTAGCAATAGCACCTTGGCCCAGCAGTACAACAAATGCAGACGAAAACGCGCCTTTACAAGCAAGTATTACCGACGCACAAGCGTGGGATATAATCAGCAAACACTGTACGCAGTGCCACAGCGAAACACCTACCTCTGAGCTTTTTCAAACAGCGCCACTTGGCTTTAAACTCGACTCAATTGAACAGGTGAAAAAGTCGCAAGTACTTGTGCATACTCGCGCCGTAATAACTAAAGACATGCCACTGGCTAATATGACAAAAATGACAGACGCAGAGCGCGAAACGCTCGAGTTTTGGCTCACGGCACTTAAAAAGGAGCAATAAAATGAGCGAGCAATTTAAAAACTACCCACGAGACTTAATTGGTTATGGCCCACATGCGCCTCATGCAAATTGGCCCAATAAAGCACGTATTGCCGTGCAAGTGGTATTAAATTACGAAGAAGGCGGCGAAAACTGTGTATTACATGGTGATGCAGCCGCTGAAACGTTTTTATCAGAAATAGTCAGTGCTCCCCATGTAGAAGACCGCCATATCAGCATGGAGTCTATTTACGAATATGGCTCGCGCGCGGGCGTGTGGAGGTTACTGCGTTTATTTAAAAAATACGATATACCGGTCACCATTTTTGCAGTGGCGATGGCCCTTGAGCGCCACCCCGATGTAGCTAAAGCCTTTGTTGAAGCAGGCCACGAGATTGCAAGCCATGGCCTGCGCTGGATTAATTATCAAAATATAGATAAACAAACCGAGCGCGAACATATGCAACAAGCCATTTACGCCATTAAAAAGCTTACAGGTAAAAAGCCCAAAGGCTGGTATACCGGCCGAACTAGCCCAAATACCGCAGCCCTTGTAGTTGAGAATGGCACATTTTTATATGACGCCGACGATTACAGCGACGATTTGCCCTTTTACAGTATTAAGGAAGGTAAGCCACAACTCATTGTGCCCTACACGCTCGATGTAAACGACATGCGCTTTGCTGCCGTACAGGGTTTTAATGCAGGGGATCAGTTTTATAATTATTTAAAAGATGCCTTTGATACGCTTTATGAAGAAGGTGACCCAGAAGGTGAAAACACCCCAAAAATGATGTCGATAGGTTTGCATTGCCGCTTAATTGGCAGACCAGGAAGAATAAAAGCATTAGCACGGTTTTTAGAATATGCCCGTTCGCATGATCAGGTTTGGTTTGCCACGCGCGAACAAATAGCCGAGCACTGGCTTAAAACCCACCCGTATAAAAAAGCATAGTTTATATTTTTTAAAACATAAAAAAGCCCAGCAAAGCTGGGCTTAAATTACTTTAGGAGTAGTGAAATTTATTCAAAAGAAACGGTGATGATATTCGAACACACATTTTCTGTTACACATAATTGGTAATCGTACGATGGTAATGTAGCTCCACGCACGTAATCACGGTAGCGACCGTTATCTGCAGTGGTATCAACTAACTCACCATTACGGTAAACGCTTAATGACTCTGCACCCACTTCTTCCCAGCTAAGTTCTACACGCATCGTACCTAGGCGTGTTTTGTTAGCGCGTTTTAAGTTCAGTTCAAGGGTCACGTCACTTACAACAACGGCTTGGGTAAATGTATCTGTATTACCTTCACTGTCAGTAACAGTTAGTTCTACATCGTAACTACCCGATTGCGCATATGCATGCACAGGGCTTGAATCTGTTGATGTAGCGCCATCGCCAAAGCTCCAGCTCCATTGTGTAATGTCGTTATTGGCATCATTGCTTGTATCTACAAACGAGGCTGTTAAACCTTGCGTATCAACAGTAAAGCCTGCACGTGGCGGTTGTGCACTTACTTCGCCTATAGCGCTAAGCGTAAGTGACCAGCCATTAATTGTGCCTGTATCAGCGGCTGCAGTATCTTCTACATGAAGAGTCCAGTCACCATTTGCTACTTCGCCATTGAATGCACTAGACGTGAAGCTCTTAACAATATCATCGTTACTACCACCAACATTGCTTTGCAATGTTACCTCTGTACCTTGTGCAGATATTAGTTTTACAACTAAATCACCAGAGTAAGTATGAGTAATATCAACATCGGCGGTTGTGCCAAATACGGTTAAATCATCAGAAACATTAATTACTGAGCTAATCCCCTGTGGAGAATTATCTGGAATTGCTACGCTACCAGTACTGCTGTAGGTAAAGTCATTTAACCCTAATGGTTGTATCATTAATTCAACCGATTGCTGTTTAACAATATCACCCGCAGTGGCAGTTACGGTAAACTCGTAATCTCCCCACTGAGTATCAGTATCGGTTTCAACATTTAGTATCACGTCATCACCAGGGCGCGCTGTAAGCGATGATAAATAAGCACCACCTAATGTTGTTGATAATTCAAGCGTTACTTCCTCATCCCACTCGGCAATTGAGCCAATTGTAAATGTATAGCTTGTAGCCTCTCCAGCTATAATTTGTTGGGTAAGCGGGCTAGCTGATATTTTAAAACCAGGAGTTGGATCCGCATCAATAAGTGCTTGGTTAACATTAAGTCGCGTACCGGCTACCGTTTTCCCCTGCAGTGCAGCATTAGCATCGCCCGAGCTCATTAATAAATCTTTAAGTTCTTGAGTAGATAACTCTGGATTAATAGATAAAACTAGCGCAGCTGCGCCAGCAACATGCGGCGTTGCCATTGACGTACCAGAATACGATGCATAACTTTCACCCGGTGTAGTAGATAAAATAGCTGTACCTGGTGCGCCCATATCAACACTGGTTAAGCCCCAATGAGAGAACCACGAAATATCATCAGTTTGGTTAGTACTTGCAACCGATAGAACACTCGCATTTTCGTAGTTTGATGGATAATGTGGGTTTACATCGTTATCAATAGTGTCGTTACCTGCTGCAGCTACAAACAGTAGCTCCGCAGCTTCACTTGATTCGATTGCATCAGCCAGCGCTTGGCTATAGCCACCGCCACCCCAACTATTATTTAATACGCGGATGTTAACACCAGAGTTTTTTAGGCCAACCATGTAATCAATACACTTGATTGCATCTGATGTTGATCCATTACCTGCTGCATCTAAAAACTTACAACCAACAAGTGATACTTCATGATTTACACCCACTACACCCACAGAGTTATTACCACTCGCACCTATAGTTCCAGACACGTGCGTTCCGTGACCTTCATCATCCATAGGGTCGCCAGTATTGGTAATCGCATTGATACCATGAATATCATCGATAAAGCCATTACCGTCATTATCAATACCATCGCCTGCGATTTCAGAGGTATTTACCCACATATTGCTCGCTAAATCGCTATGGCTATAATCAATACCGGTATCGATTACACCAACAACTACATCACGACTACCAGTAGAAATAGTCCACGCTTCTACAGCATCAATATCAGCGTCTGCCGTACCACCGGTCTGACCTTCATTATTTAGGCCCCAAAGCTCATCAAAACGAGGGTCGTTAGGTGCGCTTGCAATACTTACTCGGTAATCTGGCTCAACATATTCAATAGCTTGATGAGACTTTAAACGCTCAATAGCTTCTTTAGTGCTCATGCCAGACACTTTAAATTTAGCAAGGCGACCTGAGAATAATGATGTGAAGTTATCATCAACTTCATCATTATTTAAATCTGTAATTTTTGCTTTAACCAAGCTTCGTGCTTGTTTACGCATTTGAGGTGTTGCATTTTTTTTATATTTAACAATAACAGAGTCACTGCTTGCAGCTGCTTGTGGAAGAGCTCCTGCATCAGGTAATTTAGCCGAAGCCAAACAAGGTAGTAAAGCAAGCGTAATAATAGATAATTTTGTTTTCATTGTTCTATCCATAGTTGGGTTAGCTTAGAAGCACTAAGCGGGTTTGTTCACTATTTCAAGTACAAGGGATCACGTGGCAAGTTATAAGCAAACTAGTAAATACGATATTTGACAAGTTAAAAAGTTAAAAAGAATTAAAAATCATAAATTTTGACCAGTTTGGCTATAAAAAAAACACTAAACACAGTCATTTTAATGAACTGCCCCATTACAACCTTACCCATTATAGGGTCAAACTTTTTTACTGCTTTTGCTTGCTATTACATTAAAACCCACCAATTACACACATAAACCGATGATAATAAAAGGTTAATTATTTGGTAAAAAATGATGATTTAAGAAAATGAAATAGGGGAATACAGTTAATGGGTGATTATGAATTTGAGCTTAAACTTTGTTAGTTCAATATTTATGACAAATTAAAACTTAATTATTTATAGTCACATATTACGCTTCACCTACTTCTAAAGTTACGCAAGCGGATCACAAAAAACATATCGGCACGGCATGCTGAAACAACAAATACCTTATTAAAACCTATAACATTTAGGGTATTTGATTTTAATATTTCAAGGAGAAAATAATGAAGTTGAATAAATCACTTTTAAGTTGTGCTGTTGCAATAGCAATGGGTACCAGCTTTGCCTCATATGCAGATACCGACAACAAATCAGCATCAAACTCAGAACTTAGTACAAAAATATCTATACTTAGCACCGCTAATTCAATGACATTGGCGCAATCGCAAAATAATAACACCGCGATTTTAATGCAAGAGGGAGATAGTAATACTATTGAGGTTTCGACTACTGGAAACGAGAACACAACAGAAGTTACTCAATTACAATCAGGTAATTATGTTGGCGTAACAACAATTGGTAACAACAACGAGCAAGTATATGCCCAAGATGGCGTTGCCAACGGTGTAATTACCGAAGTTACTGGTAATAATAATTACCTAAATGTTTTGCAAAGTGGCCAAGGCTTTTTTGTAAACAACGAAGCTGTCAACATGATTGTTGGTGACGACAATATCGTTGATGTAGAGCAAGGCACTGGTGGTCATTGGTTTTACAACTTAGATATGAAAGGTAATGGCAACGAAATCAGTTCATTACAAACAGGTGAGTGGCATGAAGCTGAATTAACCTCTGTAATGGGCGATCAGAATAGCCTGAGTCTTGAGCAAAACGGTTACTGGAATACCTTCAAAGTGAGTTCTTTACAAGGCAACGATAACGAGCTTGATATTGAACAAGACGGCGATCGTAATACTGTTACCTTCACTGATATTTTAGGCGATGCAAATGAGCTTTCAATTGAACAAGAAGGCAATACTAACGCAGTAACATTTGTAGCTGTATTAGGCGATGAAAACGAAATTGATTTAGACCAAGAAGGTTCTTTAAATACTATCGAATCAAACTTATTCGAAGGTCAAAACAACGAAGTTACAGTAACTCAGGTTGATTTAAGCAACTCAACAACCGTTGATATTATTGGTGACGATAATGAATTAACGGCTACACAAGTTGGCTTATTAAATGATGCTTACATGGGCGTTTTAGGTACCGATAACGAATTTATGATTAACCAAGTAGGTGAATCAAATTCAGCACACGTTGTTAACTTTAATGGGTCTGAAAATGACGTTAACGTTATTCAGTCTGGCCAAGAAAACACTGCTGTTGTTGAGTCTTCATATCCTGATATATCTCTAACATCAAACGACAACGATATCGATATTATGCAAAATGGTTCTCAAAACGAAGCCATGGTTACACTTGCAGGTATTTTAGATAGCAACATGAACCAGATTGACCTAGCTCAAACAGGTGAAATGAACGTAGTTGATATGATGGTTGAAGGTAATGGCCACAGCATTGATATTTCACAAACTGGCGAAGGTAACTGGGTAGTTGGAATGGAGCAACCTGCATTTTTAGTAGGTGGCGAAAACGTTTCGTTTAGCGTAACTCAAATGGGTAACGATAACATTGTTGAAGGCGCCGTAATTGGTTTCAACAGCACTGTTTCAGTGACCCAAATTGGTGACGGTAACGTGACTTCTATTACTCAAATGTAATTATTGAGGTTGGGGAGAGCAACTCTCCCCATTTAGTTATGCATAATAATAAAAACCATTACCAAGTATTATTACTTACGCTTTCTCTGTTTTTAATGCCCGCATCTTATGCCGCTGAAGAGTTGGAGATTGACGGCCTACTACTTGATAGGAGTATTAGCCGCTTTGGTCATCAGTTCTATTTTGAGTTTTCTAATTACTGGCGAGATCTCCCTTCAACTGCAGGTTTTAACATTGAAATTAAAGAAACGGTCATTCCAAAAGCAGGCACAAAGCTGTCGTTAATAATGAATAACCAACTTGTTTACGCAACTTATTTAGGTAGACGACTAGAGCCTTTAAATGAGCGTGTGGAGCAGGCTGTTTATACAGTGATAGATGCAATGGCTCGCGAAAACATGGCAGTGTCAACACCCGATATGGCTAAAGATGGATGGTAAAATGAAAAATATAGCCCTTATAATAATAACAACATTAAGCTTTTCAGCAGCAGCAACTGAAATAATTTACACCCCAATTAACCCAAGCTTTGGTGGTAACCCACTCAATGCAAATATGCTGTTGAGTAAAGCCCAAGCTCAAAACAAGCATAAAGCACCGGTAGTAGAAAAAGGTTACGCTGAACAATTTCAAGAAACTCTAGAGCGCACCTATTTAAACCGTATGGTAAGAGAAATTACCGATATGGCATTTGGTGAGGACATAGAAGATAGCCTTTTCAATCAAGACTCCATATTTATGAGTGGCGATTATCAAATTGAAGTTATAACCAGCACAACCGATTCTATTACAGTAAGAATAACAAATATAATTGATGACACCGTGGTGATCATTGAAGTACCGAGGTTTGGATAATGTATAAACTACTAATAACAATAATATTAATAGGATTGAGCGGTTGTGCGAGCCTAGGGAACTTAATCCCACCATCGCAACAAAAAGCAGTTAGTTTAGAGCCAACTGAATTATTCGCAGATCTGAAAAACTTACCTAAACCGGTCGGGAGTATTCCTGTATCAGTGTACTCATTTAGAGATCAAACAGGTCAATATAAGCCACAAACTAACGTTAGCTCATTTTCGACTGCCGTTACTCAAGGTGCTAACTCAATACTCATACAAGCATTACATGAATCTGATTGGTTTACGCCGGTAGAGCGTGAAGGTTTACAAAACATTTTAACAGAGCGAAAAATTATTCGTGCGGGCCAAGCCGATAATCCTAACCAAGCTGATTTACCTCCGCTAACAACCGCTAAAATCATTTTAGAGGGCGGTATCATAAGCTACGACACTAATGTGAAAACAGGTGGTTTGGGTATGGAATACTTTGGTATAGGCGCATCAGAGCTTTACCGCGAAGATGCTATTTCAATATACTTACGCGCTGTTGATGTTCGTACAGGACAAGTACTACTAAGTGTAGCCACCAGCAAAAAAGTACTTAGCCAAGAAATGCGTGCAGGCTTTTTTAGATACGTAAGCTACAAACGACTAGCAGAAGCAGAAGCAGGCTTTAGCGATAATGAACCTATGAGTATTTGTGTTACCCAAGCAATAGAAAAAGCACTCACAGATCTCATAACAAAAGGTATTGATAAAGGCTTATGGGCTAAAAAATCGGCGTAAACTGATTTCCTAAATTAACTAAAGGCTACATATTGTAGCCTTTATAGGTTGTGTGATTAGTAAGTTGAAAGTACTTCGCTAACCCAACCCTTATAAAAATCTAGAGGATAACGTTTTTACTTTAATAAAGTATTGGTGGCTTTACTCTTATTTAGCCATTGGCAGCAAAACCGATATATAGCGCTGCGCCCAATTAGCAAGCTCCACCCTGTTGCGTGAGTTAGTTTTTTTAAACGCACTGTATAAATGTGTTTTTACAGTGTGGTCGCTAATGTTAAGTTTATCAGCGATTGTATTGTTACTCGCCCCCTGTGCAATTAAATGAATAACAGACTTTTCTCGTTTTGTTAAATGATCGTAATCGTCCTGCTTTAATTCAATGTCGTCGTGTAAGCTATTAAACGACGATGCCACGGCTAAAATATCGTTAAAAGCTTTTGAAATCACTTTACGCGTAAACCAAAGCTCGCCAGTATTAACACGAAGTAACCCTTTAAAAATATCTTCTGGTGGATCAGATTTATAAAAAACACCATTAAAATGGTTAAGCAATAAGTTTTGCTCGCACACATCTTCTTTATCAACATTAAAAATGACAACGCTATAGTGTTTAGCTAAACAAATAAGGTCAGTCGGAATAAGGTCTTGCCATTTGCTTTTAGCACCATCTATTAAAAACAAATCATAATTTGTGCGCTGCTCAGCTTTAGGAATAACCTCGTCCATTTTAATATCACCAAACAAAGCTTGTAGTGTTCTTAAAATAGCGGTGTAGTTGTGTGAATGAAAAGATGATTGAAACGTTGTTTTTACAAATACCGAGTTTTTATGGGGCATAAATTTCGTCCTTGAAACATTTACACTACATTACCTAAATCAAATACAACTTACAATGGGATTTTGATATTAAAGTACTGTTATTCTTTCTCATCCTAAAATAGATAAAAATCAATTAAATCAATGCAAAACCTTCATCAATTTTATTTTTAAAATTGCTTTTATAAGATAAATAACAGATCGGATTAGTGGCTTAATAACTTATAAAGCCTTAAATATGCATTAGCCTAAACTAACTTTAGGATCAATTATTCTATACTCGCTTTTAGTTTATTTAGCGCATCAACCGAAAAACCTCGATCATAAAAATATAAAATTTCGCCGCTGCTATTTATGAGTACTACACGTGAGTTATTTGGGCTTTGATTACCTGTAAACTTTTGAACTGTTTCACCATCTTTATAAATAGTGATTACCCCACCCCATAATTCTTTAGGGATGCCTTTGCGCATACCGCTGTCTATAAATGTGCTAAACATACGTGGTGCCATGCCGGCAATGGTTGGTAGTTCGTATGTAGGGAGCGTTACACCCGCCATATCTAAACCAATTAACCAACGGTCTATATCAAACTGACTATCTTGCTTGTACCCAATGAGCAGCAGTGTTTTATCTGCTTTAAAATCGCTGGGTATAGTCACCATGCTTTGCTCTAAACTTTCGCCGCTAATGCTTGGGAACTGTTTACCTGTTAATTGCTGGTTTGGATACTGTGTTGTACATGCACTAAGTAGTAAAAATGCAAAAGCACTTAATGTTAATTTGATCATAATAAACCTAATATTTATAAATTTCATAATGATACGTTTAGTATGGCAGCTGAGATCTAAAAATGCTGATTAGTTATATAATTTTTAAATTTAGACGCCGTCATGGGCTTACCATACTTCCAACCCTGTCCATAATGCACACCCGCCATTTTTAAAATAGCTTCTTGCTCAGTGGTTTCAATCCCTTCTGCCACACAGGTATAATTAAACTTATGCACAAGTTCCATAATATTTGGGATCATAGAGGCTTTTAAGCCCTCAGTTGCTATATCTTGAACAAACGTACGATCAATTTTAAGTTGATGAAAGCTCAAATTTTGTAAGTTTCTTAAATTCGAATAACCCGTACCAAAGTCATCTAATGATAAGTTAAATCCCGATTCAACTAAGGTTCTAAAATGAGCATGCGCAATGCTTGTATCAAGGTATTCGTCTTCAGTTATCTCTAAACAAATAATAAAGCGTGAGTTGGTAAGCTCTGTAATTTGCGGCAGTAACGACACATTACCCAGCTCTACATCACACGGAAATATATTAAGCGACACTTTAAAGCCTTCTGGCAATAACTCTATAGAGGTTAACTCTTTTATTGTGGTAGCAATCATTGCCTCAGTAAAAGTCCAAGTTAAATTATTTTTTCTAATAACCGGAATAAACTCATCTGGAAATAAAGCACCGTACTTATCTTCAAAACGTGCAAGTACCTCGCAACCAATCAGCTTGCCACTTTGCAAACAAATAATGGGCTGGTAAGTCCAATAAAATGATCCCTTTTTGAGCCCTTTACGAATACGTTGATTGGTAGAGCGGCGTGCAGCAATCCTCGCATCAACTATTAACGCACTCGATATGCCCGCTAAACAGGTTAAAATTAACGAAATTATTAATAATAAGTGATTATTAGAAAAAAACAGACTCCAAGGCAAGTGCACTACTACACAATATTGACTACTTGTAAAACTGCAAACTGAGTTAGTTTCGTAAGGAAAAAAAACGCTGTTTTTTACCTGCTGGTACAGCCCCTCTTTACCTGCTAAATGATGCAAAGCATTTGGTGTTTTATAAATAACTTCCCAATCTGGCGCAGTAATTCCGATGTTGGTAAAGGGCGTGCTCTGCATAATTAAATTATAATCCCCTTGTCTGACTATAATTACCTCCATAGGGCGCTCACTAAATAATAATAGATAAAGCTCTGGCTCAAAACGAACCCTCACCTGTTCATCATCTCGAATAAAGTCAGGCTGTTTGTCGTTAATTGGTTTACTTAATAAGCCTGCACCCGTAGTGCAAACTAGCTGATTACCTTTAAAAAAGCCTATATCAATTACATATTTTGCATCAAATAAAGCGCGGCGCATCTCAAGAAGGGTTGTGTTGTCACACTGCTTAAACGCAAGCTTATTTAATGGGGTAAGAATTCGACGCCTCTCTGCAATTGCACCTTCTACATGACCGAGAATATATTCAGCATCAGACTTTGTTTGTGCTGTTAACTGCTGCGCTGCAAAATTGAGCAAAATAAAACAGCCAATTACAAAAACTAACCCTCCGGTTAAAACGGCTATAATAGATTTTTGTTGGTACTTTTTCATAGCATCTCGAAGTTGTTAATTTATATCACTACTTTATTAGATGATTGCATAAGTCGCATTAAATTCAAACAGATCGATTTAAGAATTATTGAACGAATTTTGAATAAACTGAGTGATTTTAGCGCTTACCGTTAAATGCTGATTACTTTCAAAGTGAATCCCATCACCGGCTGTTACATTAATAAATGTATTAAAATCAATAAAAGTACATTTATGAGTAGCCCCAACGCTTTTGAATGCACTAGAGAGCTCTGTTGCTTTTATATCTGCACCTTCGTAAATACGCGAATACTGCTCGGTGATTCTTATTTTAGGTGGGCTAGCAATAATAATTTTAGGAGATTTTAAAGTACTACCTTGCTGATAATAAATATGTATTGAGTTAATTAAATCATTTAACCCATCTGCTATTAAACTAGGTGTTAAATTAAAACGTTTTTTAAGATCGTTTGTACCAAGGGCAATAATAATAAAGTCGAGCTCATGCTTATCCAAATAAGGCTTTAGATAACTAACACCATTAAGCACGCCATCAAACGGTGGATTATGCACTAACGTGCGGTTAGGCTGCCCTGCCTCTATTACGTTAAAGCCACACCCTAAGTTTTTATTTAATAACGATGTCCAACGGGTATTTTCATCAAAGCGTTTTCCCGTTACAGGGTTTAAACCCCACGTATTAGAATCACCAAAGCAGAGAATATTTTTTGTCATGTTAATTATTAAAATGGATTGAGTGTATAACCCTGCTGTTGCAGCTGGGCATGTGCTGTCATCGCCGAAAGTGACATTTGCACACCTTCAATTAGTTGTTCTGGTGCTACTTTATAATGCGTAGCCGATTGCCCACATACATAAACCACGGTGTTATTGGCCAACAATTGCTTTATTAAACTTTGATTTTTGTTATCTGCTTTAAAACGTTCTTTATATTCACTATTAGCCAATACATCAACGCTAGCACTACCATGTACCACTAACGCTAATTGAATGTTATCTGGCTTTACACCGTGTGCTATATGCATATTAATAAAACGTGCAAGTGAGTTCATTGAATTGTTCTGCTCACCTTTTTTAGCGCCATCACCAACATCAAAGGCTATTTTAAATACCGTAGAGTCACTTATCTGAACATGCTCCGGGACACTATAAAAGTAACCAAAGTCTTTAATAAGGTTTTCACCCGCTTGCGAAAATGGGCTTATAAGTAAAAGTAATAATAGGTATTTCATAAACAATCCTGTGTTTTAAATAAGTTAACCTATTTATAAAACTAACAGAAGCAAAGAAAAAAGGGCAGCTTATCATGCTGCCGATTGAGTGTTTTTATGATGATGGTTAATAAACTGCATACCTAAATAGCTAAATGTTCGTTTAAACATTTCTACAAAAATATCAGGCGCTTCAAGCGATGATCCGTTTGATAACAACGAAAAGTCTTTATTACGTAAAGCCCGTAACTTCGGCTTCAAGGTTTCGTCATCCATGTAATCTGTGATCCTATCTATAAAAGACTTCATTTGTACCGTAGTGTTATACCAGTAAACAGGAGACGCGAACACCCAATGATCGTACTTTAAAACCGCTTCAAATAGCGCGTAAAAGTCATCATTTTTATAGTTTTTGTCATAACAATACGGCGCAATTTTATAATCATCCAGACAAATTACGCGCACATCATTTTGCTCGGCAAAGCTATTAACATGGGCTGTGGTATTGCCGTTTTTTCGTGCGCTTGAATAAATAATAACAGTATTACGCTCAAGTTTTTGTTGCATTTAGTTAGCTCCTTTTTTAATGTGGTAGAAGCTTAAAACCTCAAGTTATATTGAGGTCAACTGAAGGATTAAAATTATGCCAGTAGGACAAAAAAAATTAACCGAAGCTAACCTAACCGTTGGCTATGTAGCAAAAAGAAGTGGTGTAAAAGTATCTACTCTTCACTTTTACGAAACAAAAGGACTGATACGTAGTTGGCGAAATAACGGCAATCAGCGACGTTATAAACCCGACGTATTACGCCGAGTAGCTGTTATAAAAGCGGCACAAGCGATGGGAATTACACTCGATGAAATTAAAAATACCTTATCTACCCTACCCGACAACCGCACACCAACAAAACAAGACTGGTCAGCACTTTCAAAACATTGGCAAGCGCAACTTGATGAGCGAATTGCGCATATGCAACGCCTGCGCGACAAAGTAGACGGTTGTATAGGATGTGGTTGCTTATCACTTAAAAGTTGCCCAATTTACAATAAAGATGATCATTTAGGCGAAAATAAAAGCGGCGCTGTGCTTTTAAATACATAGTCTTTGCCTGTGTAAAAAGTTCTCCACTTTTGTATAACAAAAATAAATACCCCTCTTAGGCGTTGAGCCAACAACGCCTTAAATATAAAGGCTAACTACGCCTCATTATTGAGTTATTGAGAAGGTTTTTTTAGTCCGTTTATTGGTAATACGTTACTTTGCTAACAAAATAGCCTCAGGTACTACAAAAACTCTCTATTCATTAATATAGAGCCATGAAGTTTCTTGTTTAGTTGGATCGCTAGATGATTTAAAAAACAATTTAAAATTTAGGGGAAGGGCTATACTCGAATGGTTTCTTTAATATATGTAAAAAGTATATTCAATGTAGATAGGAGCATTGCTAACTGGTTAATTTTTAAGTATTCTTGTGCGCCTAAAAAGGAAGTAAATATTCAAGGAACAAACTGTTGGAACCAACTAATCACACCCCTGAAAACAATACAAAACCACCTGTAGTTACTCAAAAATTTTCGCAAGCCCTTAAAACGGTCGATCACAAAGAACTAAAAAGTACTGGTTTTTGGCTAAATCAATTTTTTATGGTTATTTCTACTATATTCGGCGTGTATTTAGCTGCTCAAAGCGGCTTAGAACAAGCGCTTAAATTTGACTCATTTAGTAAAATGGAAGATAACTACTATTTGCGCACCTCCTTATTTGACGAAGTTGCTGATAATGCAAACAGTATGGAAGAGTATGCTAATTTACTTGCAAAAAGCCCATCAATAAAAGAAATTGAGTATTTTAAACCAACACTCGAAAAGTACATTTGGCAAACGATGCAGTACTCTCCAACTACACTCGAAACCCCAAGTGAATTACTAACGCAAATACGTCGATTTTACTCAAGAGCTAAATTTTTAATAGACGCTGTAGCTAATAAAAGGATTTCCGCTAGACAAGCAGCTGAAGAATTAAAAGAGATTACTAATTTAATTAAAACTCAAACACTCCCTGCATTAAAAAATAGCGCTAAACAATTAAAAATGGAATTACAACAGAATGATATTTCTGTTGGTTCGTTAAAGGAACTTACAAATGCCAACTAAAAGCTGTCCACATTGTAAAGATCATCCACTAGAAGTAACCAATTATCAGGGTGAAGAAATAGATATTTGCCGTGAATGTGGTGGCTTATGGTTCGAGAAAAATGAAGTGAACAGGATGATTTCTGAGATAAATGACGGCCCAGAAGGTGATAAATTTGAAACTCACTTTGGTGAGCCATTAGGCGTTTCTGAGCTTGACTGCCCTGATTGTAAAAAAAGTTTAGAACGTTTTCACTTACTGGAAGCTTTTCATACCGAAATTGATGTTTGTAGATACTGCGATGGCACCTGGATTGATAAAGATGAGCTTGAAAGTGTAGAAAAAAGCCCTGAAATAAAAGCGAGTTTAGGCGAGCTAAATCAAAAAGTAAGTTGGAAAACCTACTTGTTCCAATTTTTAACGCAAATGCCTGTTGAATATAACATTAAACCACAAAAAACCCCTTGGGTTACTCGCGGCCTTATTGTTTTAAATACATTGATTTTTGCACTTTATTTTTTGAATCCAAGCTCATTTAGCTATGTTATTGATAACTTTGCTATGACACCAGCAGATTTAAGCAAAGGTAATGAGCTATGGACTGTATTAACTTGCGTATTTTTACATGGCTCTATAATGCATTTAGTCGGCAATATGTACTTTTTATATATCGTTGGCGATAACCTAGAAGACGTGTTAGGCCATAAACGCTTTTTGTTATGGTATTTAGCCTGTGGACTACTCGCATCGTTTGCAAGTTACATTGTAAGCCCAATGTCGAATATACCTGGCGTGGGGGCAAGTGGCGCCATAGCAGGTTTATTTGGCATGTACTTAATGTGGTTCAGACACGCAAGCCTTACTTTTATGTTTATAATTTATCAGAAGAAACTTTCTGCAGTATGGTTTTTTGCTATTTGGTTAGGATTTAACATTTTTGGTGCAGTAACAGGTCCTGATGGCATTGATTATGGTGCGCATATTGGTGGCTTTATAGCTGGACTAATTATTGGTTATATTTTGAAAAATAAAATATTAGAGCAAAATCCTATAATTCGTTTACTAAACCAAAATGAAGCACAGTTAAAACGTTAATCGTTATATTAAAGCCACTAATAGATGAACATTAGTGGCTTTATAAAACTTCTCACTAATTTCTATAACTTACAACGTGTATAAACTGTATAAAATTGACCCGTGTTTTTTATCGGTATATCGTACGTTATAGCCTCTTCACTAAGTTCGCATTCAAAGTTATTTAATATGTCAGACAGCAGTGCTTGCTCTTCTGTGAACTGTATTGTGGTGTACCACAAGATTGAATCTTCATCTTTTTTGTTTTCAATATAAATACTCTGTAGCAAAGAGCTATTAAAAAACATGTTTGAAGGCTTTGAGCTGCGTATTGTTTTATTATCGAAATAGAAGTAGCCAGCACTATCACTTATTGCTTCATCAATATAAGTGTCGCCATAAATGAGTTCTCTTGTTACTTTAACACCTTGTTGAGGCTCACCATTATTTAATAGCCTGCCTTTTACAGGCAACGACAACGTAACGTCTTGTTTGTTAAAAAAGCCAAACATATCTGCACATCCTTGCATTGGTATTAATAAAAATAGAATAAGCGTTAAAGTCACGCTAGCCGATCTTGCCTTGATCATAAAAATCCCTCTTATATTTGTATTTTTAGCCTAACAACAAAAGCCAACTTGTGACATATTTTAAATCGCTATTCTTAGAGTTATGCCTAAATAGATTTAGTTGATTTACTGGCGATATTAAAAATAACAATAATAGAAATGACTAAGTATTTATATATTAGCTTTAAGCGAGATAAGCTGATCTTAAAGTATTAGAAGTAATAAATATAAGATGTCATATTGTCAATTAACTAAAATACACAAACCGTTTAACATTCTTCGTAGAATTGATTGAAGATTATTTTTTAGACTGCGAGCCGCCTAAGTACTTATAATTAAACATATACTCCTTTAGTAAACTCAAACTATGTATAGCTCAGACTTCCTTTAAGTTATAAAGCGACTTTTATAATGCGCTTAAGGTATTCCCATAAACAGTTGTAGCGCTAAACGCTTTGCTTTGTATTTCCATGTTAGTTTTTCAATACGCTCAGGCTCACCTTTAAAGTGTAACCAAGGCTTAATTATTTCTTTGTTAGGTGTCGCTCTGAGCCAATTAAAATGAGCAGCCTCTTTATTAAATTTTTGCCATATTTCGGCTTGTTGATCAAGTGAAAAGTCGCTCCAAAATTTATTAGGTCTGTCATTTTTTTTATCAAATTCAGCGGTGGGTTCATCAAGGTGTCGGTAGGTTTCATACTCAGGTACATCAGGTAGTGGTTGGTTGTTGTCCATAAAGCGCACTACACGCTCCCAATATAAATAACAGTTCATTGGGTTATTTGAGTTAT
>NZ_JADYXC010000033.1:0-30781 GCF_015864505.1 Pseudoalteromonas sp. SWYJ118
AAGCGCACAGGGCGTGCATCTGTGAAAGTGTTATGGCAAGGATGGCTTAAGTTACAAGCCATCCTGGAAGGCTACGATTTAGCAAAATCTCTTGAGCCAGACTTGTGATCAAGAGACAGCTTAAAGAGGCTTAATTAAAAGGTGTTTTACTGCGTTGTTTTATCACTTTTGGCGGATTCTGGTAGGCCAAAAGCGCGGTCAAACGCCCATGTAAAAATAATTGCATAGATAAAGAAAAACGCAAACAGGCCAAGGTTTGCTATTAATGCATTTAGGGCTGATATATTTAACCACAACGACATTACAGGGATTAGTAATAATACCAACCCACCTTCAAAACCAATGCCGTGCAATAGACGCCTGCCTAAAGTACGCCCTCGCTCAGCTTGCTTTGCTTCCCAGCGTTCAAATAAAGCGTTAAATACATAATTCCAGCCAAGTGCAATACTTGATAAAACAATCGCTAAACCGATTGCTGAAGAGGCTGATTTGTCAAAAATAAAGCTGATAATAGGGCCAACAAAGGCAATGGCAAAAAATTCATATAAGACAGCCTGTAATACTCGGCGTTTTTTAGGAGTCATAATTAATCCCTGTTTAAGATACTTAGCTTAACAATTGATTGATACAGTTAAATTGTACCTCGCGTTTTAAATAATTGTACAGGTATGTTGCTGTAAGTACGCCATAAACGTATCTAAATTACCTGCGTTTATTGGCTATTTTTAGCTTGTTGGATATAAACCAAACAGTTGGCTGGCTTGTTGTTTTCCCCCATATTTATGGATATTGCTTACAATCTAAAAAACAGATTGCTTTAATCTAAACAATCAATTTTATTTAATTTCCCATTAGCCTTATTGTACTAATCAAGCCAACGCAAAAGGTCGTTTAAAACGAAAGCGTTGATTACTTTTTAAATACATTAAACATAGATGAGGAAATACCATGAGCACTTCATTAATCAACACAAAATTACAACCATTCAATGCAACCGCTTACCACAACGGTGACTTTGTAGAATTGTCTGAAAAAGATGTTCTAGGTAAATGGTCAATCTTCTTCTTTTACCCAGCAGACTTTACATTTGTATGTCCTACTGAACTTGGTGATGTTGCAGATTATTACGCACAACTTCAAGAAATGGGCGTAGAAGTTTACTCAGTATCGACTGACACTCACTTCACTCACAAAGCATGGCACGATACGTCAGACACAATTGGTAAAATTACTTACCCAATGATTGGCGACCCAACAGGACGTATTACTCGTAGCTTTGGCGTAATGATTGAAGAAGAAGGCTTAGCACTTCGCGGTACATTTGTAATGAACCCAGAAGGCGAAATTAAAATTATCGAAACTCACGATTTAGGTATTGGCCGTAGCGCTAAAGAACTTGTTCGTAAAGTACAAGCGGCACAATACATTGCAACTCACGACGGTGAAGTTTGCCCTGCATCTTGGCAGCCAGGTGAAGACACACTTGCACCTTCACTAGACCTAGTTGGTAAAATCTAAGTATAGATTTATTCCTACTATAAGGGCAGGTAACTGCCCTTAAATCAACGAACATCCGTTTGTTGGTGCCTCCTATATCAATACACTTGTTTAAGCACATGCATTATTTGGCATGGGAGGCTTGCTGTTTAAATTTTCCTAAAAGGGTTAAGCCATGTTAGATAACAACATAAAAAATCAATTAAAAAGCCATTTCGAATCGCTTACTCAACCTGTTGAGCTGCTTATTGCCTTGGATGACAGCAAAAAATCAGCAGAAGTAGAAAGCTTAGCAAACGATTTAGCCTCACTGAGCGATAAATTTACGGTAATAAACAACCCCGACACAAGCGCACGTCGCCCGTCAATGGTTGTACATTCACCTATTAAAAACACTCATATTACGTTTGCAGGCGTACCTATGGGCCACGAATTCACAAGTTTAGTGTTAGCGCTTTTACATACTGGCGGACACGCAAGTAAAGCTAAAAGTGAAGACATTGAGCAAATACAATCGCTTACTCAAGAGCTCAACTTTGAAGTATATATAAGTTTAAGTTGCCAAACGTGCCCGCAAGTAGTCCAAGCACTTAATACTATGGCAGCAACAAACAGTAATATTAAAGCGACCATGATTGATGGCGCATTATTTCAAGATGAAGTAGAAGAGCGAAATATTTTAGCTGTACCGGCTGTGTATTTAAATGGCGAACCATTTAGCCAAGGTGCACTGAGTCTTACCGACATACTTAATAAACTAGATAGCAAAGGTGCACAGCGCCAAGCTGAGTCGCTAAGTAAAAAAGACAAATTTGATGTACTTGTAATTGGTGGCGGGCCTGCGGGCGCATCGGCTGCTATTTACTCAGCACGAAAAGGGTTAAATACAGGTATTGTTGCCGACAGATTTGGTGGACAAGTTGCAGATACATTAGCAATAGAAAACTTTATTTCGATTAAGGCGACTGAAGGGCCAAAATTAGTTGCTCAGCTTGAAGAGCACGTTAAAGAATACGACGTAGATGTAATGCATAATCAGCGCGCAGCGGCACTTGGTTATAACAATGGCTACGAAATTACACTTGAGAATGGCGCAGTACTTAAAGCTAAGTCGCTCGTACTTGCCACCGGTGCACGCTGGCGTGAAATGAACGTACCCGGGGAGCAAGAATATCGCGGCCATGGTGTGGCATATTGCCCACATTGCGACGGCCCTTTATTTAAAGGTAAACCTGTTGCTGTAATTGGCGGTGGTAATTCAGGTATAGAAGCGGCAATCGATTTAGCCAATATTGTACAAGGCGTTACGGTACTCGAATTTGCAGACACATTACGTGCAGATGATGTGCTTATTCGTAAAGCTAAAAGCATGGCTAATATTACGATTATCAAAAGTGCACAAACAACTGAAGTATTAGGCAATGGTAAAAAAGTAACAGGCTTAATGTACACAGATAGAGTGTCGGGAGAGAGCAAAGAGCTTCAACTTGACGGTATATTTGTACAAATAGGTTTGATACCTAATACAGAATGGTTAAAAGACAGCGATCTTGAATTAAGCAAATTTGGTGAAATACTGATTGATGCTAAAGGCGCGACGTCATTACCAGGCATTTATGGCGCGGGGGATGCAACCAATACTCCGTTTAAACAAATTATTATTGCAATGGGCAGCGGTGCAACAGCAAGTTTAGGTGCATTTGATTATTTAATTCGTCACTCTGAAGACGCTGATCAAAGCGCTGCTTAACATTATTTAATAAAAAATTTAGTAAAAACTCTCTTGATATAACAGCAAGGCTACACCCATAGCTGTTTGTTAACCCAAGCCGCCCTTCTCCAAAGGCGGCTTTTTTTATTCTCAAAAATTAGTATGCAATTTAATCGCATCCACCACCAGAATCACCACCGCCGCAATCTGTATGGGAATGAGATGAGTTGCTACTAGAATAAACTGAAGAGTCACTCCCAGTATAAGCAGATGAACCACGTGATGACTTAGCACTTATGAACGTAACTAAAAACAAAATACCCGATACGATTACAACGGTTATTGATGAATCCCACTGGTCAGTTGAAACGCCTTTAAATATTGCAACAATAAGCACTGTTAGTAATACAGTTCTAATTATGTTTTTCATTTTATATCCTTATTTAACCAATCAGTTAGCTAACTTTATACCAATCCGCAATAACACTTAATCAATTTGAGGGATTAAATCTGACGCTAACTGCGTTAAAAATTTCTGATATAGAACAACTAAATAACGAAATTTTTGCCTGGTTATCGACACGATTTTCTCACCTCAGAATAGATCACTTAATTAAGCGAATTGGTAATAGCTGTATGCTCAAGCGCATTAATAACTGCTTTTTCAAGTATGGGTAGTTTAAACGGTTTTGATATAAACATATCCATACCGGCTTGTTTGCAGGCAAGTTTGTCTTGCGATGAAGTATTAGCAGTTATGGCCACTATGTAGGTTTCTTCATGCGAGCAGGTTTTTTCTGATCTAAGCTGCTTTGTTGCCTCAAATCCATCGAGTATGGGCATTATGCAGTCCATAAAAATAAGGTCATAATGCTTTTGGCGACATTTTAATACAGCATCTTGGCCATCTACTGCTGAGTCTGCTTTAATATTAAGCTTGCCTAAAGAGGCATGAAGTACCAACCTATTAATGTCGTTATCATCGACTACAAGCACTGATAATTCACTGCCATTAATATCTAACGTTGATTTAAGGCTTTCTTGTTTTTGTTCTGTCCCTTGTTCAATAGGAATATTTACTAAAAACGAAGTGCCTTTATTAGGTGTACTGTTTACCTTTATTGTACCGCCCATATATTCAACAAGTTCTTTTACTATTGCAAGCCCAAGGCCTGTGCCACCTTTTGAGTTTTTAGCGTCGATTTCTTGAGAAAAAGGAGAAAACAGTGATTCTAAAAAGCCTTTACTCATTCCTCGGCCAGTATCAGACACTTCAATATTTAAAATTAGCTTAGCTTTTACTTTAGAAAGGCTGGTGTTTAGTGTAACTGAACCATTTTCAGTAAATTTAAGCGCATTACTCAGTAAGTTAGAAGCAATCTGGCTAAGGCGTGTGTTATCGCTAAACGCCCAGCAGTTATCATCAATTGTATTATTTACTTGCAGCGTTACATGCGTGTTCTTAAATAGAGGTGTATACAAAGACGTTAAATCGGTAAAAATTGTTTTTAATAAAAAGTCAGTGGGTTCTAGCTTTAGCTCACCATGATTAATTTTAGAAAAATCGAGCACTTCGTTAATAATACTAAGTAAAATATCGGCGCTTCTAAGGCCTATTTTAATTTTTTCAGCGCGAACTTCTTCACTGTGTTCATCAACTAATGTAGTTAGCATACCTGTAATGCCATTAAGAGGGGTTCTTAATTCGTGGCTGATTTTAGCGAATAGCATGCTTCTGTCTTCAAGTAAGCGCTCGGCTTGGGCTTGCTTTTGTTTAAGTTCTTCTCGGAGCATTACTGATTCGGTTACATCTTGGCAGGTGCCAAATAATCGCACACATCGGCCTCCATCAAATTCGGCCTCACCAAAAGTAGCTACCCATAGATGTTTATTTTTAGCGGTTACTACTTCTAGTTCTAGATTCCATTTTTTGCCTTTTTCTATGGCTAATTCTACCGCGCGTGTTATGCCTTCACGACTTGGACCTTCTTTATAAAACTCGATTGCAGAATTCATTTGCGGTTGAAATTGTTCACCCACTTCATATATGAGGTAGGTTTGTTCACTCCAGGTAATTTTATCGGAGATTAGATCAACTTCCCACGTACCTATATTTGCAACGCTTTCTAACTTTAGTAGTGTATTACTATTTTTTATTAATTGTTCTTTAGTTTGGGCGCGAGCAAATTCTGAGCCTAGCCATTGTGCAAGAAGTTCTATGTAGTCGTATGCGTCATCATTAAAAGCGAGGGAGTCTTTTGCAGATGAAAAGTTAACGGTACCAAATATTTTTTCGCCAATTTTTATTGGCGCGCCAATATAAGACTCTAACTGAAAATTGATATAACAGGGGTGGTTTGCAATTGCGCTTTGAGATGCTTTATGAAAGGCAAGTGCAGAGCCTGCAGCGAGCGTATGTACGCAATAGGTGCCTTGTAAATCAAACACAGTACCGGGCAAAAGTGAGTTGTCGGGGGTTATGGCATGTAAAACGGTATAGCTGTTTTCATCTACTTTACTAATAATACCTAGCTCTAGATTAAATACTTCTAACCCAAACACTAAGAGCTTATTAATTTTACTTTCAAAATCAAGCGATTGATTCGAAACTATATCGTGAAAACGTCGTAAAAAATTCAAAAGAAAACACCCCGTAAGCTTTTGTTCAATATATATAATACATAAGCCAGTTAAGGCGTTGTTATTAGTTTAAAATTCAGTTTAGCAGTTTTAATAAGTAATAACTAAAATTGATATGTATTTAAATTTATAAGTCTATGTTTTATATAAAGCAAAATACTGCGCTGAATATATAATACTCAGCGCTAAGTATTTAGTAGGTAGAGTTAGGTGTGTACTCTGGGTTAATGTCGCCACCCACTTCTTCTGGATCTACATCGTTTATAAGCAATGTTTCTCGCACGGCTTCTATGTGATCAAGTACTGTTTGATAACGCTCGCCATACTCATATTTTGTTACCTCAATGGCTTGTGGCATATACGTAAATGCAATTTTAAGTGCGTGTAAGGCTTCTGGGTTGATTTTTTCGCTCATGATTTCCCTCTAATTAAACGTAGGCTAGGGTTAATAAAATAACACCAAATACAATACGATAAATACCAAAACTTACAAAAGTGAAGTTTTCTAAAAATCGAATAAACAGTTTAATAGTAAAATAGGCAACAACAAAAGAGGTAATAAAACCCACAGCAAGGGCAGTTAGGTCATCTAAGCTAAACAGTTGGTAATGTTTAAGTAAGTCGTACCCTGAGGCTGCTGCAAGTACAGGTAAACCAAGTAAAAATGAAAATTCAGCGCTGGATTTTCGATTTAAGCCACATAACATGGCACCAACAATAGAGCTCCCAGCACGACTAGTCCCCGGAATTAACGCAAATACTTGTGCTACGCCAATCCAAAGAGCTTGTTTATAAGTAACTTGGGTTACATCGGTAGTTGTGCAGTTAGCTTCTTTATAACTGCGCTCTAATAGTAAAAAAATCACACCGCCTACAATAAACATAACACCTACTACTGGTACGCTAAATAGTGTTTTTATTACATCGCTAAATATAAAGCCAATAATACCCAAGGGAATAAATGCAATGGCAACTTTAACCCATAAATTGAAGTGTTTAGGGCTGAACTTGTCTTTATAATTTGCAAGTACCGCTAAAATGGCGGCAAGCTGGATAATTACTTCGAAGGCGAGGTTAGCGTCTGTTGATTCAATGCCTAACCACTTTGACGCTACAATTAAGTGCCCAGTTGATGATATGGGTAAAAATTCTGTTATACCTTCAATAATACCTAAAATAATCGCGTTAATTATATCCACGGTTTACTGCTTCCTGAAAAATTAAAAAGCCCGAACTCGGCTTAACTGAAATGACGCATTACTGCGTACCTAAATTGCGAGGCGTAGCATAAAAGCTCTTAAGGCAAACCAACAGTGTTTTTAGACTTAATTTGTTTAATAAATTGCATTAAGCATTAAATGCACAATACAATGGCAATTGTTATCATTTGCATGTGCTGTTTTGTATATGTGTGGACAAATTTAATGAGCGAATAATGAATAATAAAAAAACGTTTACAGCTACACGCCGAAGGCACTTAATTGCGTGTGTATTAGCGCTAGTTACTGCGGTAATAATGATTCCGGGTATGACAACCTATTTACCGTTTCAAATGAATGAACAAATATTACTGCCTATTTTACTTTTTCCTGTTATTTGGACTGCGTTGTTTATTTATGCGTATTTGGCGCAAAAAGTATGGCAACCTTTTGTAGTGATGATTGCACTGTGTGTATCACATGGTTTATTGAGTTTTTGGGCGTTAACGCAGGGGCAGGGATGAAGTCGATTACTTTAAAGAAGCTATTTTTATTACATAGCTGGGTAGGAATTATTACTTCTGTGCTGCTATTTATTGTCGCATTTAGTGGGGCATTAGCGGTGCTGTCGCGACCTGAGTTAAAAATATGGGCAAATCCAGAGTTACAATCTAGCCAACACGTTGCCAGCGCGCAAATTAATCGACTAGTAAACGAATACCATAAACAAGTACCTAGTGAATTTGGCGAAAACATTCATGTGTTTTTACCAAGCGGGCATAACTTTCATTTATTAACGTTGGTATTTGAATCTCACCATGGCGATGAAAATTATGACCAAGAGGTGGCCAGAGTATTTCAGTTTCATCCGGATACATTGGCGCTGGAAAATACTTACTATGGGCCTAGTAAAGAGTTTTACGCCAATAAAAAAACGGATGCGCCAACTTATATAGGTGAGTTTCATGCAGATTTGCATTTAGGGCGACCAATTGGGTTAATACTCACTGGGTTTTTAGGTTTAACGCTTTTAGTAAGTGCAGTGACAGGCTTGTTTATTCATCGCAAATTGATAAAAGAGCTCTTTACGTTTAGGCGAGATAAAGGGTTAGATATTGCAGTAAGCGATGCTCATAAGGTTATAGGTATTTGGGGCAGCGTATTTAATATTGTGATTGGTTTTACAGGATCATTTTTAGGGCTCGCGACCATTATTTTACTACCAGCAGCTGCGTTTGTGAGCTTTGGTGGCGATCAAGATAAGTTAATAGAAACGTTTACCGCTATTCCTGAGCCTGTAGTTAGCCACATTAAGCAACCTACAAAAATAGACACTATTTTAGAGCATGCTCATAGTCGTTACCCTGAAGCAATAATTAGGGATGTCACAATAATGGCGCATAACGATGCGAATGCGCAGGTATATTTGCGTTTGTTAGGTGGTGAGGCTGTTGCTTCTCAGTTACTGCATTATCAGGGCAATGGTGAGTTTGTGCAGTCGATGAGTAGTTTTGGTGATATTTCAGGTGTTTCGATAAAAGTAATTGAGTTGATGTTTCCGCTGCACTTTGGGAACTTTGCAGGAGTGTTTGTAAAATTACTTTGGGTATTGCTTGGCTTAAGTACTGCGCTTTTACCTATTTCGGGCATGATGATGTGGCTAACAAAGCGCACACGTGGCAGTAGCCCTTCACTGAGTATGCAGGCATATGCACACTGGAATCGTTTTATTATTGGCAGTTGTGGCGGTTTGGTATTAGCAAGCTTTGTGCTATTTCCTGTGCAAGTTGTACTTAATTATAGCGTTGTTGGTGTGGCGCAAAATAGCTTTTTTGGACCCGTGTTCTTTTATACGTGGTTGGCATGGTTACTCTTAAGTGTATTACCCATTGGTTATAAAAACTACTTTAAGCTGACTCTTTTATTATGCGGCGCTTCGCTTGCTTTGGTGCTGCCACTCAATATTTTACTTGGCGTTAGCAATGTTATTAACCTTAATAGCTCGCTTGTCGCGGTAGTAGATATAAGCTTTATGGTGGTGGGTATCGTGTGTATGTTTGTTGCCTTAAAAATAAAAAACACACAAAAATTACAAATTGAGGTACAACCCGCATGAACGAGCTACTAATTACAATTGCGATGGTAAGTTTATTATTAATGATGCTCAACCTACGAAAAAACACACTTACATTAGCGACTAAAACATTTTTAAGTGCACTGCTATTTGGTTTAGCGCTGATATGTTTTATGAGTGTTTACGGTATTTTAGGCGGTGCAATATGCACCGTTGTAGGAGCTATGTTAGCTGGTTTACTAACCGCAGTTATTGCGGGTAAAGCACCGCAATTATTAGGTTAAATAATGCAGTTATTTAGCTAAAAAGGTCTTAGCAGTATCAACTCCCATGTTGTAACCACTATTAAGTATTTCAAACTTTTTAGTGGTACGCCCAACTTCAAAATTAGCCGGTGGTGCAATGATATTGATTTTGCAGTCACTAGGGCGTGTTGATCTTTGTGGATTGAAATTTGTTCAATCTAGGGGCGATTAAATCGCGGCGCGAGGTTTGTAACCTAGTGGGCTAAGTAAAAACCGAGCAACAAAGAGTTAATCGTCCCTAGAAAGAACCCAAAGGGCAGCGCATGTTTGGTATTTATGCTGCGTTATCGCCTATTCATGGGGAATAACCACACTACATAGGCTCCGCCTTGCCTAAAAACCAAACATACTGCTGCAAATTCACCCACCAAAGATCAACACGCCCTAGGGCATGTTGATAAATTAAAGCCAGGTACGTATCGCGAAATCAACTGTTTTCTGGTAAGGTTTGGGTTACAAGGCTTTGTTAATAATAAAGAATAAGTATTTATGTTTGACCCTAGCGTAACCATTTTTGAAAGCACACAGAATCAGCTTGCAGAAAGTCCTCTTTGGCACCCTATGCTGAATACTTTTTTTTGGGTCGACATAAATAAAAAACTACTTTTAAGTAAAAATACACACAACGAAAGCAAACTAAAAATAGTTAATATGCCAGATACGATCAGTGCAATAGCGTGGATTGATGAGCAGCACTTGTTGCTCTGTACAAGTACTGGTTTATATAAATATCATATTAATTCAAACACTCGCCATCTTATCCTCAATATTGAAAATACACTGTTAAACAGGCGTTCAAACGATGGCCGCGCCGATCCATGGGGTGGTTTTTGGTTTAGTACAATGGATGTAAATGCTAAAAAAGGTGATGGTAAAATATACCGTTATTATAAACGCCAGCTTAAAGCCGTTGTAAGTGACTTGAGTATCCCAAATGGATTGTGTTTTGATAAGGCACGTTTACGTGGCTATTACTGCGACTCTTTAACGAGTTGTATTTATGTATTAGATTTGGATGAGCAAACTGGCGAACCTTGCTCTGAGCCACGTGTTTTTTATCAATTTAATAATACTGATGTTGATCCCGATGGATGCGTAACCGACCAATTAGGTAATTTGTGGCTAGCTGTATGGGGAATGGGATATGTTATATGTTTATCCCCAGGCGGTGAGCTAATTAAAACAATAAAGCTTTGTGCGATAAAACCGACATGCACTGCATTTGGTGGTGAAAATGCTGAATTGTTACTTGTGACATCGGCATTTGATGAAGCGATTAATAATACTGTTACTGAACAAGGCGCTGTATTTCAAATCTCAGGCATAAAAAACGGGCAGTTTGAGCCGCCCGTTTTACTGTAACTTACAATTTACAGTGTTTGTTTTTAAAGTGATGATTAGCTTTTAGGCGTAACCCACATAACACCCACTTCTTTTTTGGTTACTAAAACCTCAGTACCGGCGCCAATTGGTTGCTCACTTTTAAGCTTCCAGCTAATACCTGAATATTGATGTGTAGTTAAACCTTGTTCTGTTACATCGCTAGTAAGTACAAAAGTGAGTTCAGCAAAATCACTATTTACTTGCTTTTTATCTACGCGATTTTGCATTTGTTTTAATGGTTTCCAAAGTACAACGGCCAAACCTGCTGTTACAATTGCATTACTCCAAAGGGCGGTGGTTAATGAGTCGGGTAAAATACCAAAACTCATTAATAATCCTGTGAGGAATAACGATAATCCAAAAAACAACAAAATAAATGTAGAAAGGCCAAGTACTGCTACTTCTATTATTAAAGCAACAATACCAAGTACCATAAGTGTTTGCGGTAAATTTTGCGTAATAAAATCCATACAAACCTCTTTATTTAGTTATTAACCCAAATTCTTTTTATTTAAACTATTAATAATTGCCATACCTTGCGCAACCATTGAACTTGCATCTGTTGCGTTATCTGGCAGTAATACAATTGATGATTCACGAGCAATAGCTTCTTTAGCAGCGATTGCTTTAGTTGCTAAGTCTAGCTGAATTGCTTTTTGGCCTTGCTCTGTATCTGCAGCTTCACCAACTTTAATAAGTGCATTTGCTTGTGCTTCAGCAACAGTTGTAATTGCAGTTGCTTCACCCTCAGCGCGTAAAATTTGCTCGGCTTTATCGGCTTCTGCAGCAAGTACTTGTGCTTGCTTTTTACCTTCAGCAACGTTGATATTTGCTTGGCGGTCACCTTCTGATTCTAAAATTTGAGCACGTTTAACACGCTCAGCTTTCATTTGCGCTTCCATCGCCTCCATAATAGAGTTAGGTGGCACAATATCTTTAATTTCGTAACGAAGTACTTGAATACCCCAAGGCTCAGATGCCTGATTTATAGCAGCAACAATGTTGGTGTTAAGTAAATCACGCTCTTCAAATGTTTTATCAAGCTCCATTTTACCTAATTCTGAACGCATTGTTGTTTGCGAAAGTTGTACAACTGCAAATGTATAGTCGTCAACGCCATACGTTGCTTTGTACGGGTCTAGTACCCTAAAGTACAGTACGCCATCAACTATAAGTGAGATGTTATCTTTAGTGATAGCTGACTGCGATGGTACATCTTGAGCTTGTTCTTTTAAGCTACGATCAGCCGAGATTCTATCAATAAATGGAATAATAAAGTTAAGGCCGGCTTCTTTAGTTGATTGGTATTTACCAAAACGTTCGATTAACCAGGCGCGGTTTTGTGGTACAAATTTAACGCTACTTTTTAAAAGCACGATAACAAAAACAAGTAAAAAAGCCTCAACAGTAAAAACCATATCGAGAATTTGTGTGACTGGATCCATTTAAACATTCCTTATAATAATTAAACGCTGAGTGGTTGTATTGTTTATAATTTCAGCGTGTATAGATTATCACTACAGCGAACTTTTAACCACTAAAACTCACTGTAGCGCGCCGACTTAGTCGGTTTTTTTAAAAACTGGCTATTTTATTTCTGCCTGTTTCTTTTGCGTTATAAAGGGCTATGTCGGCGTTAGTTATAACTTCTTTAGGTGTTGTTTTTTGATTGGGTATAAGGCTATAAAATCCGATACTCAAAGTGAGGTATTTACTGGCACTTGAAAAGTTATGTTCAATTGCAAGTTCTGCAATTTTTTCCTGAATAAGAACTGCATATCTTTGGCAATGATCTGTGTCGACTGCAGGTAAAATTATCGCAAATTCTTCACCACCGAAACGAGCGGCTAAATCACCTTCACGTTTACAAAGATCATGCAGCGCTTTGGCAACTTGTTTTAACACTTCGTCACCTAGCTGATGCCCATAGTTATCGTTATAACGCTTAAAAAAATCAATATCACACATTATTAAACTAATGGGTTCTTTATTACGTGCGCCGCGCTTAATTTCGCATTTTAAAGTTTGATCAAAACAGCGTCGGTTAGCAATGTTTGTAAGGCCATCAGTATTAACTTGTTTGTTAAGTTTATGATTGGCATTAATGAGTTGCTGCTGAGCTTGTTGTAGCTCTTGCTTGTAATTTAAATTTTTGAAAGCATTAGCAAGCATTTCACCTACTAACCTTAAGCGAATAAGGTCTAAATCAGTCCAGTTTCGCTTTTGAACAACGCAATCACAGCCTATAAAGCCAACGAGCTCTTTGTCATAACGTAGACCAATGCAAAGTACTGATTTTATTTTTTGTCGCTGGAAAATTGTTTTTTCGCTCATTGCTTGAATGGGTAACGACGTTACATCGTTAACTCTAAATAAGTGAGTACGTGCCATCAAACTAAAAAAATATGGGAGATCGCTTTTCGGAAGGTTTTGTAAGTCCTCTTTAAATGCTTGTATATCATTATTGACCCATTCGTGGGTGTTATTTATGGTTTTACCATCCTCGGCAAACTTAAAAAGATAACTTCTATCTGCGTGGCAAACGGTACCAATAGCTTTTAATGCGTAGTTGATATGCTTATCAACGTCGTCGTTTTGAATATCAATTAAGTCAGTTGATATGTTCGAAATAATATTATCAAAATCATATTGTTCATCTACATTATTATTCAATACATCGATTATAATAATGGAGCTTGAGTTAGGTAATTTTGCAAATTTTACATTGAGTAGCAATTTAGATACCTGTTTTGATAAAACAAACTGGCATTGGTTATTTGCAGTGAAATAATCAAAGAATAGCTCCTCGACTAATAGTTCTTTTTTACTGTGATGATTGGTTAAAGTGATGTGTGAAAAATCAATTTTATTAAAATGTGATTTATTTCTTAAGCCAAACAAGTCCTGTGCTTGGCTGTTAACTTTAAATATATTTTCATTGGCATCATAAAGTAATACACAAAACGGCAGTAACTCCAAGTTTCGCCATATTTCATTTGATAGGTTATTACTCACTCAACTCTCCATGTGTTTAAGCCACAATTAAATTGTTATCTATTGTATTTTTATTGTTTTTACTTGGGCGTGTTAATCGTCCTTAGAACGAGCTCAAAAGGCTGCGCATGTTTGGTATTTATGCTGCGTTATCGCCTATTTATGGGGAATAGCCACACTACATAGGCTCTGCCTTGCCTAAAAAACAAAAATACTGGTGTAAATTCAACCACCGAAGTTCAACAAGCCCTACTAATTATTAGCACATTTTTTTTGATTTACTAAGTTTTTAGTGCGTTTGAGGGCAGTACGTATTATAATTGATACTGTATATCATTACCCTTTTCTACTCTAAGCCATCTTTGGTTTATTTGCACTTTAAGTATAGGTTATTCAAGCATTTCATGACAGAAATCACTACACACCAAGCTTCTCGTCGTCGGTTACTTATTGCGCTAGCAATTACGTGTTCGTTTATGGTAATTCAGGTTATAGGTGCTTATTATTCTAATTCGCTTGCTGTACTTGCCGATGCGGGGCATTTGTTTGTTCACAATAGCTCGTTATTCATCGCACTGATTGCATCAAGTCTCGCTATTCATTTTGCTAAAACCTATAACGATGGTCATCAAAGAGCCGAGCTTTTGGGTGGTCTGGTGAACGGATTTTTATACCTAGCAATCAGTTTAATTATTTTGTATGAAGGTGGTGAGCGCTATATACACCAGCATGAAGGAAATGAGCTGGCTATTAATAGTTATTTAATGTCGGTTATTGCTGCTATTGGTTTTTTATTTCATGGTGCTGCTGCATGGGTTTTATATAAAGGCCGCAAAGCGAGTATTAATGTTTACGCGGTATTTTTACATTCATTCTTTGATTTGATTTCTACCGTATCGACATTTGTGGCTGGTATTCTTATATATTTTACGGGCTGGGTTGTTATCGATATTTTGTCGAGCATGTTAATCGCCTCTTTCGTGTTGTTTACCGGTGTTAAGGTCATTATTAGTTGTATAAAAGGTTTACGCTTAAATAAGGCCAAACTCCCTAAAGTTGCAGATATTGAAAGTGAGATTACAGATATGGAGCATGTTCACAATGTCCATAACGTCACTGTAACGCGTAAATATAAGGGTGTAGTAGTCGGGGCGCACGTTGTACTTAAAGAGCATTGTACTATTGAGAAACACGATGAAGCATGTCGTATGAAGGTAGAACAACTGTTAGCTGAAAAATTTAATGTACGCAATAGTGTATTACAAATAGAAAGCCACGAATGCCATCACATCCATTAGTAGCATCTAATTAATATAAAAGCGTGTAATAATGATTAGCACGCTTTTAATGTTTCAAATCAAATCAAATCAAATCAAATCAAATCAATGATATTGCTAAAACAATCGCTTTTACGTAAGTCTTTAGCATCCATTGGCCTTGCAAAGTAATAACCCTGCAGTACAGTACACCCAACCTCTGTTAAAAAGATCATCTGTTCGCGCGTTTCTACTCCTTCTGCAATACAGTAAAGATCTAGGTTTTCGGCCAATGAAAGAATGGTCTTAATAATCGATTCATCCCCTTTATCTATACCAATACTGTTTACAAAGCTTTGATCTATTTTAATAACATTAATAGGAAATTGGCTCAAGTAGGTGAGTGACGAGTAACCAGTACCAAAATCATCAAGTAGTAATTTAAACCCAGCAGCTTTTAAGTTTTGTAGCTGCTTGGCTGCTTTGAGTTTGTCTTCTAGTAAAATACTCTCTGTTATTTCAAGTCTTAATTGTCTTGGATGAACTTGAGAGTCCGCTAATATGGACATTAACCGCTGGGTTATGTTTGTTTTTAAAATGTGTTTAGGAGATAAGTTTAAAGATATATAAAACAATGGGTTTGCGCTGAGTATAGGTGCAATTTCAATAAGAGCTCGTTGCAATGCTTGCTCAGTAAGGAGTTCTATTAAACCAGTTTCTTCTGCTACCGGTATAAAAAGTGCTGGGGATACTAACTGGCCTTGATTTTTCCAGCGCATGAGTAACTCCACGCCATTTATTGTTTTTTCTTGTATGTCGATAATGGGCTGATAGTGATTAAAAAATCGGTTGTCTTTTACTGCATCTTTTAAATCATTTTCGAGCAGTAACTTTTGTTTTATCAGCTCATTCATTTCATCGCTAAAAAACTTAAAGTCGTTTCTCCCGCCTTGTTTAGCGTGCATCATCGCAACATCGGCATTACGGATAAGTATATCGGTGGTTACAGCATCGAATGGGTATAAAGCGACGCCAATACTGGCTGAAATATTAATAGAGAAGTCTTCAATAATTACTTTATTAGCTAACTCATTACTAATTTTTCTTACTGTATCGCGAAGAGATTGAAGCGATTTTATATTTTGAATCAGCACTAAAAATTCATCACCACTTTGACGGCCAAGTTTTGCGTTTACGCCAAGCATACCGTTTACTCTTTGGGTAATATTACAAAGTAGCTTATCACCAACTGCGTGGCCAAAAGAGTCGTTAACAGGTTTGAACTTATCTAAATCAATAAATAATAATGCGCATTGTGTATTACTTTCATTGGCATGTTTAATCGCGTCTTCAATATTTTTATACATTAAACTACGATTAGGTAGATGCGTTAGAGGATCAAAATTAGCCAAATAGCGCAGTTCGTTTTCTGCACGTTTTTGCTCAGTTAAATCTGTAATAACAACCACGTAGTAGCTTGCAGTATCTTTTGTTACGGCTGTGGCGCTTATATGTATTGGATGTTCGTTACTTTTTGCTGTTTTTATATAAGCATCACTTTGCCAGTTTTCTGTAGCTTTTAATTTTTTTAAAATATTTGCAAACTCTCTACACTTATCTTTACCAATGGCCCTAATAAATAATTTTGGGCTAATTTTAGTGGCTGCTTGTTCACTTGAAAACGTTTCAATAAAACTGTTGTTCGCAGAAAATGGCATTAAATGCTTATCGAGTATAAGTAACCAGTCGTTTATTTGGCTAAACGCTTCACCTAGAATTTTTGCTTGTTGCTCATTAGCCCGTTGCTCAGTGATATTGGTATATATGCCAGAAACATATAGCGGCTCATTTGTTTGAGGATCGTATATAACTTGTCCTGTATCTTGATACCATAACCAATGCCCATTTTTATGCTGTAGACGATAAGTTGCTTGCCAGTTTTGTTGTTTTTTGTACTTGAAGTAGTTTTCCCATTGGTTTTCAAAACGACGTCGGTCATCTGGGTGTATAAGCGCTAAAAATTGTTCTATGTGTACGCGTACAGGCAAGCCTGTATAGCCTAATTCACTTCCTCTGAGCGTACTTACGGAAGCATCTTTAAAATTATAATCCCACACGCCACTTTTGTTATTTTTAAGCGCGAGTTCTGTTTGCTTTTGCGAATGAATAGTCGCTCTATGGGCTTGTTCAATTGCAACTTGGCGGCTGCGGTATTGCCAAAAAATGAAAAACAACACGGCAATTATTAAAACTACATAGGCGACAATAGCAAAGGGCGACTTCCATGGTGCGTAGGCCACGTTGATATTAAGTGTGGCAGGTTCGCTTGTAACAATACCATCGCGATTATGTGCTGATATTTTTAGCGAATAACTACCGGGTTGAAGTTTTGTGAAAAACACTTGGTTAGATTGTAAGTCTTCATATGTAAGGGACGTTGGCCCTGAAAGAATTACCTTATAATACGCTTTGTCTATATTGGGGTAAGAAAAGTTAGAAAAACTAACTGTAAGGCCCATGTCTTCATAACTGAGATCAAGTGGTTGGCTAAGGTATTTATGAGGGTAATAATCGAGCTCTTTGGTAAAAAGATTTATATCGGTAATCGCTACATTATTTTTTTTAAATAATTCATTTTCATCAAAGTCTAAGGGGTCAAAAAGTAGGGCGCCCGCATTACTACCAAATATAAGCCTGCCATCGTTTAATGTTGTTGCTGCTATAGGAGTAAATTGGTTTATATTCAACCCGTCTTTTACTGAATAACTCACCACATTGAGTGTATCTAGGTTTATTTGATATAAACCATTGTCGGTACTTGCCCATAAAAAACCATTTTCATCAGGAAGTAACGAATAGATAGAGTCAGTATTAAATGAATTTTTTAATCCTATGTAGTGTTTTCTCTCATAAGTAACTGGGTCAACACCAAGCAAGCCTTCGTGGGTGGTTGCCAACCATAAGATATTTCGTTTTGAGTCTAAGTAAAAATTTTCTACAGTGTAAAAAATATCTTCTTTAGGATTAAATGACTGAAATATAGTCGTTAAAGTTTTCGTTTTTTCGTTGTACCTAAAAAAACTTTTTGATGTGCTAAGTACAAATTCTTCAGGATGTGTGTCGAGGGGTTTATAAAAAGCATAAGAAAATAAAGGGTCAACTTGCTCTTTGAGTCCTTTAATAATTCTTGTTTTTCCGGTTGTTTCATTAAAAATATAAAAATTATCATCAGACATAAATGCATATTTATTTGCATCAACTTGGGCAAAACCAAATAAGTTGAGCTGGTTAATTACATTATTGTCTGTGTCTTTATTTTCAATAACTTTACCCGTTTGCTTATCAAAAAGTTTAAAACCATCATAAGTAACAAGCCAAAGAAATTGATCGTTTCCAATTGAAGACGCAAAAATATCAAATACCGCAGATGCTCCGTATATTGCTTTTGAGTCGGTCGAGCTTAAATATACTTCACTTTTATTTGTTGATTTGTCATAGCGCGCAATTCCATCTTCTGTTCCTAGCCATATAATATTATTTTTATCTTGGTAGGTGGCATGAACAGTATTGTTACCGGGTAAAAAAATGTGTTTAAACCGTCGGGTTTTAATTGGCCAGGTAAACACGCCTTGGGTTCTAGATGCGAGCCAAAGCACGCCGGACTTATCAATCATTAGATCGTTGATTGAGTTTTCATTAATATTAAACTTACTTTTTTCATAATTTAATATGAACTCTAACTCTTTGGTTTCGCGGTGATAACTAAATAATCCACTTTCGGTTGCTACAAACTCGCCGTAAACAGTATTGGCATAATCCCATATATTATAATCAGGGATTAATGTTGTAACATTTGCTGCAGATATATTTTTGTTATTATCAAATGCTAATTGATACATACCTTCGACAGTACCAACAAGTAATCCTAATTCATTATCAACACTTAAAAATTTGACGTTTATATTATCTATCGTATTTTTTTCAGGGGGATGAAGAGGGATTTTTACAAGTTCTGAATTATCTATATTTGCAGTGTATAAACCATCATTTGTACCAATATATAAAGTGTTTTTATATATCGTTAATGACCTAATGTAGTCCCTTTTATTTGGGAGTGCTAGCTTAAGTGTAAAGTGTTTACTCGTCTCATCAAATGTATATATTTGACCATCTATGGCGAAGTAAAAAGTATCTTGTTGCTGAGTCATTGCGGAGATTGGAGAAAACATCTTTTTTTCTTTATCTATTTGACCAGAATAGATTTTTTCGGTTTTTAAAGTGAGGGGATCTATTATATACGCACCAGAAAGATCAGTTGAGGCAATGATTTTTCCGTCTTCGGCTTTAAATAATGCATAAATATAGTGTTTATCTAAGCCAAAGCCACCATTAAAAGTTTTTACTTTATAACCATCAAAACGGTTTAAACCCTGTTGGGTTGCTATCCATATGAAGCCAATGTCATCTTCTTGCGACTGCAAAACGTAACTTTGCGAGAGACCTTCGTCAGTAGAAATTCGTTGTAATTGTTGAGCATAGTTTTGTGATGCAAAAGTGCTTTGGATGCATAGTAAAAAAACAATGGTGATATGAAAAAAAAGTTTGCTCAAACGCACTTATAAACACTCTCAGTGGAGGATAGGATGATACTTAGCTAGATAGTAAATATAGCATAAGTTTTTATTTTTTAATTACAAATAATATACGTAAAGTTAAAAGCTCCATTTTCAAATAGTGAGCTAATCTATATAGATAACAGTTAATGTTCATAAGGAGAGTATAGTGGTTTTATCTAATATTGATGCAAAAAATAGCGTGTTATTAATAATAGACTTACAAGAGTTGCTTGCTCCTGCAATTAAAGACTTTCCGAATATTTTAAAAAGTACATTGCAGTTAGCGCAGGCGGGTATTATTCACGGCGTCCCAGTCTTAATAACCGAGCAATATGTCAAGGGGTTGGGCGAGACTAATCAGCAAATTAAAAATACGTTACCTAATGCTACGTATTTTCACAAAACGTACTTTAGTGCGTGTGCAGAGCCTGGCTTTGTTGATAAGTTAAAAAGCTATGGTAAAAAGCAAGTTGTTGTTGTTGGCACTGAAGCGCATGTGTGTGTTTTACAAACATGCTTAGATTTAATAGAAAATGGTTTTGAAGTTATTATCGTACACGACGGAGTTGGCTCGAGAAATCCGCAACATAAAAATTTGGCGATTGAACAGCTACGCCAAGCTGGTTCGGTAATTTCATGCGCTGAAATAGTTATTTTTCAATGGACAAAAAAAGCAGCAACGCCTACGTTTAAAAAAATACTGCCTATAATTAAGTAAACTGCATGTATATAATGTAAATTAAATTAAATGTATTATTTTTTGACGTGTCGGTAGTTTATTATTGTGTTCAGTAAACTGAAACTCGTTTTGATACGTATATTGCAGACTGCTTTATAAAACAACAATGCAAACAACAATTTTAAGGTTCTTATGTCTAGTATTGGCCGGTTATTTACAATTATTTTTAGTCTTTTGTTTGTCGAATCTATCGCTATTGGCTTGTATTTCGACACATTAGCGCAGGCCTTTATGATAGGTTTGCCATTGTGTTTATTACCTATATGGCTTTTAAACACACAAGGGGATAGTCCTGTTACCCCGCATGTGGTAGCTGCCGCCATAATGATGTTTTCTTTTTTGCACATTCAACAAACTTTTGGGTTGATTGAAGTCCATTTTGAAATATTTATTTTAATGCCCATGTTAATTGTTTTTGTACAGTGGCGAGTGTTTATTACTACAATTGTATTTGTAGCTGTTCATCATTTATCCTTTTATTATTTACAAACTCAAAATACAGGATTTTATGTATTTGACCCTGATAGGCTTGCTTTTACTACGGTGCTTATTCATGCTGGATACGCAATAGTTGAAGTGTTAGTTGCAGGCTACATTGCCGTAATGTTGCAACGCGAACGTCGTGCGGGCCTATCTTTAAGTTATGCGACAGAGCAAATCATGCAAGACCCTGAAAATATTAAACTCTCTCTTCGCGCTGATGACACTAAAAGTGAGGCTGTAGCAGGGTTTAACACGTTACTAGATTACTTATCTGATGTTATTAAGCAGGTACAAACTCAATCAGAATCACTGCAAAAAAACTCACAAGAGCTTATACATGTTCATGATCAGCTGGCCGGTGGTGCAGTGCAGCGTACACAACAAACTGATGATATTGCTAATTCTGGCGCTCAAGTTGCTAATGGTTTTAAACTTGTAGAAGAAGAAAGTGAGGTGCTTAAGCGTCAAGTAGACCATATTACACAAGCTGCGAGCGACGCATTAAAAGAAGTACTTCAAACAGATGCTAAAAGTAGAGAGCTGTTAACACTACTTAACCATACTGAAGAAAAAATAAACCACTTAGTGGCAGCGGGCGATGTTATTTCAGGTCTTCTTAATGAGATATCAGGTATTGCTGAGCAAACAAACTTACTTGCTTTAAATGCCGCTATTGAAGCAGCCCGTGCAGGCGAACATGGTCGAGGTTTTGCTGTCGTTGCTGATGAGGTAAGATCTTTAGCTAACCATAGTAAAGCAACAACAGATAAAATTAGTCTAACATTAAAAGATCTTGTTAATAATAGTAAAACGTCAACACAATCAATGAGTCAGTGTGTGAATTTTGTAGTCGATTTAACAAGTATTAGTGCTGCAATGAAAGAGAATATTTCAGCAATGAGCGAGCAAATAGCCGCAGTATCTTCAAGCTCTGACTCAGTTGCACAAGTTGTAGCTGAGCAGGCAGGTAATACTGAATTAATAGCAAGCAGTACTGATACTATGCGCCAAAATCAGTACCAAGATACGCAAATAGTGCAGCAGTTAACCGCTAAGGTGCAGTTAATCGATGTAAGTATTGATGTGTTAGAGCAAAGCATTGCCAAGTTTAAATAAATCTAACACTTTCGTATTTTCGCTTATAGCTACATGGCTTATTTGTGTTGTTGCAGGGTTAGTTTATTTTCAATTAGAGCAGCTTAAACCGTTTGACAGCTCAAAAGTTTTATTGCAAAAACACTGGTTTAATAACTTTAAAAAGCAATTGGATTGGGTTGATACTGGTGAGCCGTCTTTAGTGCTTATAACAGAAAAAAAATGCGGGTGTACTATACAAGCTAAGCCGCATATTTCATCGTTAACCTCTTTTGCTGCCAATAAAGCTATGAAGGTTGTACAAGTTGAATTAACACCAAAGCTTAAACACGTTATTCCGGCAACGCCTGCCGCCGTTATTATTAATAAAAACGGTGAGTTTGTTTATGCTGGGCCGCTCTCTGAAGGATTAGCTTGTGCCCAAGGAAGTGGTTTTGTTGAAACTGCGGTCACTAATTTAGCTGCTGGTTTTAACTCAAATCTCTTAATTACACAAACCAAGGGATGTTACTGTGTAAATAATGCATAAATAACGTATCGATAAACTAAAGCTCGCACTTAAATCAATAGTTGCGAGCTTTAATATTGATTAAATTGTAACTAAGCCATAAATACCTAATGACACAAACACACAAGCAGCAATAGCACGTACGGTGTTTAGAGATATTCTTTTTAGTAATGCATTACCAGCGTATATAACAGGCACGTTAGCAATTAGCATACCTAACGTAGTTCCTACTGTTACCCAAAACACAGACTGATATTGTGCCCCTAACAACACCGTCGCTATTTGTGTTTTATCACCAATTTCTGCAATAAAAAATAATACAAAAGCGACTAAAAAAGCCCCGTAGCTATCGTATTTACTACTTACAGCTTCGTCTTTGTCTGGAACTAATAGCCAAAGGCCAACAACAATAAAGCTGATGTTTACAAGCCAAGGCAAATATTCAGAAGAAAAACTATTACTTAACCACTGTCCAAACCACGCTGATAAACCATGATTGAGTAAGGTTGCGGCTAAAATACCAAGAATAAGCGCGCTTTTATTACGAAAACGGGCTGCTAATAGGAGTGATAAAAGCTGAGTTTTATCGCCTATTTCGGCAAGTGTGACAGTGACGGTTGAGGTTAAAAAAACTTCCATTATTGATTCTTACAGGCGGGAATACTAAACCAAGGCAAACAACTATCTCCCGCCATGAGGATAGTGTCTACCTAGGTCTCGCCGATAACGCTTGCTACAACATTACAACATTACAAACTTACCATGCACATGAGGTGCAATTATGTTGATAAGTTTACTCATTACTGAGCGGGCTACTCCCCTAAGAGGCGGGCATTATTCCACAAAACTTTTGCGTGGTAAATATTAAGAATCGAATATAGTTAATTTATTCGGGAGTAATAAAGTTAGCTTTTGGCAATTAGTTGATAGTCAGGAAAGGGCGATAAGCCGTCACTCAGGTGAGTTGTCATTAACTTAGTAAGAATAAAAGGAAACTATCTCCTTTTTCATATGTGTAAATAAACTACAGTAAGCATAATATTTATAGCTGGTAATAATTTACACTATTTGATAATAATAGAAGCTCATGAAATAAGGACGTTTTCGCTCTAAGATAGGGAACCTTTGATAAAGCTGTTAGCAGTATGGCATTGACCTGTCGTTAAGGTGACGCAAATGTGTCGTATACAAAAAAGGAGTTTTTGAACAGGATATAGCTTCAATATATTCATGTGAGAAATACAAATGGAAATGAAACTAAACGCTAAAAAAATTATAGAAGAACGTAAAGTCAGAGCTTGGAGTCAGCAACATTTAGCTGATGTTAGTGCTGTAAGTTTAAGAACCATTCAAAGAGTAGAAAATAATGGTTCAGGTTCATTGGAAACTGTTAAAGCATTAGCTTCCTGTTTTGAGCTAGATGTTACTAAGTTATTTCAGCCTGAAATCCCATTAAAGAAAAATCACTCTAAATCCAAAATAGCAGTGTTATCTTCAATGATTGCAGCCATTTTCAGTAGTGTTTTATTTCTAGTGCCATCTACAATGGCATCAGATATTAAGATACACTCAGATAAAGTTACAACATCTAAAAATAATGATTATCGAGTTTACAGTAACAATGTAGAGATTTTCTTGCCAAAAACTCTTACTTATGAAGTGTTAGTTGATTCAAAGTGGGAAACAGCTACACCGGAAATAGCCAGTGGTAGTGTAAAGATCTATTTGGGTAACTCAGTTGTTTTTATTGAAAAAGCAATAATAACAAAAACTGAAAAAGGAACGAAAATCACTACTAATTATGCAAAATTTACTAACACTGACTAATATACTGCTAATAAGTGTCTAAGGTTGCGACCATCCATCTCCGGCCATTCGACAACATAAGATGTTGATAATAATTGACAAGGTATTTTACTGTGTCGGATGGCGCTTCGCTTATCCGATCTGCACTGGCATAAATCGGAAATAACCGACCCGTAAATTCCGTATTTATACATTAAGGTTTTTAAAGCCTTAATGTAATTAATTTTCAACCATTCAACTATTAAAATATTTAGCTAAACCTAATTTTACTTACATTTAAGGTAGGCTCTAATTAACAATACTCAATTTATGCACTATACTTTAGCTGAATTTAGTTTAGTTTTTTAAAGCTGTCGCGAATTCTCAATTTAAGTGGCACTGGCCAAAAAAAGTTTAAAATAATACATATTAGTTAAATAACAATTGATAACCATTTTCGTTTAGATTAGTATGTACGCACTAAATGAAATTGAGAGTGGTTTGTATTCATGTATATTTGTCTATGTCACGGTGTGACTGATAAAAAAATTGAGCAAACAATTGACGATGGTGCAACGACCATGCGTGAATTAACTAAAGAGCTTAAAGTAGGCAGCCAATGCGGTAAGTGCTGTGGTTGTACTAAAAAGATCCTTAATCGCAGACTTATTCAGATTGCTGATGTAACGGATCAAGTTGCTTAATTACATATAAAAACTTAGATATAAAAAAAGCAGCTTTTTAGCTGCTTTTTTTATGCTTGTTACTATTTACAGTTGAGACTGTAAGTAGTTTTTAATACCCGTATTTTTAATAAGTAATTGTTGGGTTTCTAACCAATCAATTTGCTCTTCTTGTTCATTTAAAATGTGATCAAGAGCTTCACGGGTAATATAATCTTTTTTGTTTTCAGCCAGTTTAACTGCGCTACGTAACTCATCAATAGTATCGAGTTCAAAACCCATATTAGCTGCAATCATTTCTTCGCTGTTTTCACCAATACGTAATCGGCCTAAGTCTTGAAGATTTGGTAAGCCTTCTAAAAACAAAATACGTTCGATTAAACGATCGGCGTTTTTCATTTTTTGAATTGATACTTTGTAATCTGCTTTGTCTAGTTGAGTGAAACCAAAATCTTTAAACATGCGTGCATGTAAAAAGTATTGGTTAATACCAACAAGCTCATTAGCGAGTACTTTATTAAGCGCTGCAATAACGTCTTTATCGCCTTTCATAATATGCTCCTACTAAGCCATTTGTGCTTGATGGTAATTTTCAGAACCAATCTTATCAATTAAGCCAAGTTGCTGCTCTAACCAGTAAACATGGTCTTCTTCGGTATCAAATAACAGTTTTTCTAAAATGCTACGAGATTGATAATCTTGTTGTTTTTCACATATTGCGATGACGTCTTTAACACACGCAACTACTTCAAGCTCTAGTGTTAAATCGTTTTGCATCATGCTTTTTACATCGTTACCGATAAGTAAATCACGGCGCTTAGTCATATTTGGTACACCTTCTAAAAACAAGATGCGCTTAATAAGCCAGTCTGCGTGATCTTTTTCTTCTTCCATCTCGTGGTTAAGGCGATCGTATAGTTTGTTTAAACCCCAGTCGTCATACATGCGCGAGTGTATAAAATACTGATCGATTGCTGCTAATTCGTTAGCTAACAATGTATTAAACGCATCGATTACTTTTTGATTACCTTTCATGATAAATCGCCTTAACTATTTCAATTGTATGCAGTGTAGTACAAATAGCCTATATTGCAAGTTTTCTCTATAAAAATCATTGCGTTACTATTGGTTTTGATTCTTATTTAAGTTTGCGTTACTGCTTGGTTTATGGACAGTTTTTTATTTGCATTAGCATCTAATACAAGATCATGATTGATAGGAAAAAGCGAGACGTTTATTTATGCGGGATTTGTTGAGCATATAGGCATGCAGGGCATGCCTATTACGCGTGCTTATTTGTTAAAATTGATATTTAGCACCCAGCGTTGCCGTTGTGCCTAATCCTTTAATATTGTATCCACCGTAGGTGTATGCCTGTGCGCGGGCAGGGTAGTAATCACTATTGAATAGGTTTTCTATTCCAAAATACCCACTCCATTGAGCGTTAACATTGTATTGGCCACTTAAGTTGAATGTGTTGTAGCTACTAACAGGGCCCTGATCGCCAGAGTATTGGCCTTGCGCATTTTTATCAAAACGCTTTCTGTCGCCTACATATAAAAAGCTCATTGCAAGCGATAGCTCGTCATTTGTTTGCCACGTTACATTCGCTGTTGCTTTAGGTGGGCTAATTTGGCTTGCGCCTAGATAGTCATCAGCTTCGGTGTTTTTACCTTCTACGTAACTATATGTGGCGCTTAACTTAAGGTCTTGGGTAATAGTGTAATTAACTAACCCTTCGTAACCCCATATTTCTTGTGGTGCACGCACAGGTTCGTAAACTCCCGTTACTTCATTATACTCATTACTAGTACCAAGCTCTGAGGTACTTCTGTAAAGAGCAAATTCAAAACGTACGTTTTCAAACTGTGAGGTAAAACCAACTTCGTAATTGTCGATTATTGAGGCTTGTGTTTGAATAAGTGCAATGTCGTCAACGGTCGCTGCGCGAAGTAAGCGGCCAATATCAGAAATATCAGAACCCTGTGAGTAACTAAAAAACGGGCTAAAGACATCGGTTAAGTTATATTTAATACCGGCATTATAGGTTGTTGCATCGTAATTAATGGTGTCGCCACGCACATTTAATGGTACTGAACATTGCGATACGGTTTTGCAAAGTTTTAGCGTTTGGTAGTCACTTACGCTCAAATCAATGCTTTCGTTTCTTACACCCGCTTTTACAATAATGTCGTCGTTTATTACCCATTTTGTTTGTAAAAAGCCTGCCACACTTTCCATGTCCATTTCTGGCACCCACACACGGCCATCTACTAAAGGTTGCGATGTTTTATCGTTTAAGGCATCAATACCGTAGATTAGGGTGGCTGTTACGTTTTCAAAATCAAACTGACTATTAAATGTAGCTCTGGCACCTTGCTTGTCTGATTTAATAACCGATTGACCACCGCTATAACCTTCATCAAGATTGGCTAAAGCGGTTGAGAAAAAGAATACGTTTTCTATATTTTGTTTATACAGATCGAGGGTCATTTGTGTGTTTTCAAACAACGCGTAATCAACATATTTTAGGGTTATATTTTCGTTGCCTTCTGGGCCTTGCGGTTTACCTTGTTTTTGAAGCTCTAAGGGGACGTGTATAGCGTATGTTTTTTCCCCTATATTGCCATCGCCAGTAACATCGCCTAAATCAGTTTTTTGCTGTGAGCTGTAAAAGTTATAGCTAAACTGCAGTTGCTTTTCGTCGTCAAAATCATAAGTTAGTTTGGTAAAATAGTTTTGAGTTTCAGAGTCTGATAAACCATATTGCAAGCCTAAAATATCGCCCTCTGCATCGCGTTGTACGCCGTTTTCTTCATAGCTTGCCGTTAACAGGTAGCTTAGTTTATCGAGTTTTCCGTTTACTGAAGCCGCTATTCTACCGCCGCCACTTTCTGCTAATTTAACAGCGCTAAAGCGACTTGAAATACTTATTTCACCTTCCGGTTTACCATCACTGCGAGCCTGTTTTGTTATGTAGTTAATAATGCCACCTGAGGCACCATTACCATAAGTAGACGTTGCGCCTTTTATGACTTCAATGCGCGCTATGGCACTTGCATCAAGCGTTTTTACACCTAAAGAACCATTACGAAGAGGGGTTGATTGCGGTACACCATCAATCATTATTAAAGGCGCACGGCCGCGTAGTGTTTGTCCTGAATTACTTGAACTGCCAGTATCTGGGGCAAGGCCAGGAACCATTTGCGCGAGTAAACTTCCCAGTTCTGAGCTTACCTTTAAATGCTGTTGTATTTGTTGCTGATTAATAACGGTAATCGAGGCGGGTACTTCGTCAATGCTTTCTGATATGCGGCTGCCAGATACAATGACATGCTCTAACTGATCAGAAGTGTATTCATTTTTATTATTTTCATTTGCTAACGTGTTAGTACTTATTGCAACAGCAATAAGGCAAAGCGAAGTTTTTAACATGGGGTGTCTTAGTTGATAATAATTTACGTAATGGTAATTATTATCAACTAATGACGCAAGTGTTAATGAGATTTATTTCCATTTATGGCGTTTTAACCAAAAATATACACCGCTTACAATAAAAAATGCGAGTGAAAGGGCTATTAATAACCATAAAAACTGCACAATAGGACCTGCAAAATCACCAATGTGAAACTTATACTTAAAGTTCCATGCTTGTGTTGTGAAGTTGGTTTTACTGGCGTCAAATGAGTTTAATACTTTACCAGTAAATGGGTTAATCCAAACCCAGCTGTAAGCGTGGCTTTCGCCAGGGTTTTGCATTCTCAGTGCAATTGCTTCGTCATCTTTTTTAGGTAAGTAAATTCTATATACTTTACCATCTGGAAATACGTTCTCTGCATTTTTAATTGCTTGATTGTAGTTTAACGCAGCTTGAGAAGGGGCTATTATTTTTGGCGCTTCAGGTCTTTGTTCTACTTTATTAAACGTCACAAATTCTAATACCGATTGAGTTTGTGTTTTCCAGTTAAATGCCATGCCAGTAAAGGCAATAAGCATAAGCGGTATAAAAAAGTAAACACCCAGTACAGTATGCAATTGGTACATAAGCACTCTAAATTTGGCTTTGGGTTTTATGGCTAAACGTTTAATTCTGTTTTTGGGCTTTACCCATAAATAAAAGCCCAGTAATACATTTATTAAAAGTAGCAATGCACATACCGACATCCAATTTTTAAAGGTTTTTTCACCCTTACTGTTTTCAAACAACAGCCAGCGATGCAATCCCATCGCAAACCCATAAATCGTATCTGTTGATTCATAGATATTTAGTACACTCCCAGAGTAGGGATTAACACTCGCGTAGTGTTTATTGGCTAACCTAAACTGCCATGCGGCGTTTGGCGCTTGTTCGGGCATAAAAAAGGTGATTTTTTGCTTAGTTTGAGCTTGTACATTTTGTATAAGTACATCGTAAGGCATTAAGTTTGTTTGTGGCGTTACGAGCCATTTATTTGGTTCTATTAGGTGCTGTATATCTTTTGCATAAATCATAACAGCACCGGTTAAACTCACTATTAATAAAAATAGTCCGCTAATAAGGGCAAGGCCTAAATGAATTCTACGTAACCAAAGTTTCAAAAACGGTATCTCATTATGAGTTAATGGCAACATTGTAAATGATAATACGAGCTGTTTTCAATTAAATAGTTGTGTATTTGGTTGGATTTCTATTATGCAGTTTTCGATATTAAAATTGTCGTGTAAAAAGCTTTTTAAGGTTAGCAAATCAATTGCTTGCTGAGTGCTAATAACAAGCTCGCAGTAGTTTTCTTTATCGTCTAGTTGCCAAAGCTTAATGCTAACTACCGATTCGATATTAAATTCACTACCAATAGCATTCGATATAGCATGTGTGTCGATGTTATTGGGTGCTGCTTGCATTAAAATTTTGCAGCTTTGCTTTAATAGTAAAATGCCATGATAAATTACATAGATAGAAATAAGTACAGTGGCAATTAAATCGACAATGTACCATTGGTATAAAATAATTAAGGTGCCCGCAATAATTACCACAATAGACGCCATTGCATCAGATACGTTATGAATAAAGGCCGCCTTTATATTTATACTGTGATTTGCACCCGCTCGGTAGGTTAAAAATGCGGTTGCTAAATCGATTACCAATGCTATTGCTGCCACCCACACAACTATCCAGCCATTAATTGGTTGAGGGTTTAAATAGCTCGAAATGGCTTCAAAAATTAAATACACGCCAATTAATATTAATGTACAGCTATTAAAAAGTGTGGCGAGTATTTCAGCGCGTTTATAGCCAAAGTGATGAGTGCCGTCAGCAGGTTTATTACCAACTTTACGTGCAACCAAGGCTATAAATATAGCGGCAGCATCACTTAAATTATGAAGGGCATCGGCTATAAGTGACAAACTGCCCGAAAATATCCCGCCAATAACTTGGGCTACGGTTAGCAATACATTAATAACCACAGCAACGGTGAGTTGTTTATTGCTTTGGTTTTCGTCTACATGACTATGTGAGTGATCGTGCGCCATAATTCCCTCAAATGCATTGATTGAATATTGCTTATATCATGGGTGATTTAAAACAGCTACAGGAGTTATAGCGTAAATGAACGCAATTGTAAGTTAGTAATAAAGACGTACTTTTTTTGAATGCGTGAATTTAAGATTGTAACGCTAAATGTCGATTTTTTAAGGAGTTTACAGCTCAAAACCAGGGCAAGATCATGAACTTTCCATTTTGAGCCAAGTGTGATCAAATACGCTTCTAATTCATAGGAGTCTCAAATGTTATCTGCCTTTAATGAACATTTTTCACCAATCCCTGATCATCG